>JBDRNN010000030.1:0-2030 GCA_043811145.1 Candidatus Bathyarchaeota archaeon | reverse complement strand
GCCCTGGCACTAAATATTATCGATGTGAATATACAAGTAGTAAAGAACGCGCTCAACAACGACAAAACGCAGAATTAGCGGCTTATGAAAAAGCCAATAAAAAACTACCAAAATACAACCAAAAAAGCAAAGCATAATTTTTCTCTTTTTTTATGTAAAATATTTAGAGCTTTGAACTAGTTGTGCGCGCGATAAGTTTATTTTTGAGGCTGTGTGATTGGTGTAAAAGGCGAAACCTAAGAAATGAAAATCACTATCAACTTTAATGGTTCAGATAAGATACATCTTATACTAGGAACCATTGATCGATAGGGTGATAGATCGAATTTTACGTTATTCCTAGTAATCATTTATCTATTCAAAGGCAGATGTTAAAATTACTTGTGTAATGATATCTTTTATTTATGATGTTATTTATTAATGACATTATTTCAGATCGTCCCAATGTAAACCTTCTTTCAGAAGCACGACATTTGGTCTTTTTCCAGACTTCTTCATTTTCATATAGATGTACTTTGGTAATGTGTGTGTTGTCCCATCTTCGTATCTAACTAGAACTACGCCTTTTCTATCTTCGTTTTTTAAAGACATTTTCTTATCATCCATTAAATTAAAATCACCTCTGAATATAAAACAGTAATCGTTAGAGTTACTAATTATTTAATTTAACTCCCCAGTTAATATAATCGATTTCATCTCAGCCCTACACGCGCGTGCAAATAGAAGATATGTTTGCCATTACTGCTTCTGCTAGCTAGTAACGCGGATGAATAATCAGAAGCGATACACCGAAACACGCACGTGATGGGGAGCATCAGACCCTTGAGACGCTGATTAACGAGGAGGCGTTATTTTTCGTGACCTACCTGAGAGGCGAGGTTCAGGACTGGCTCCCTAGAGTCGCTTTCTTACCATAATCTAATGTTTTAGGCGTCTTTTTCTTTGGTTGATACAATTTCTCGCGTGCACGCTTTAAGCACTTTTTTTAATTTTTCAAATATATATTATCAGTTCTAAAGTCCACAACATTGCCAAGGATAAGGTTAAGAGAAATGCTAGGGATTCAGAGAACAGCCCGCGTTTTTTCTTAAAGAAGTACAAGTAAACCACAGCCACAACCCCTGGAATATAGAACAAGGGCCTGAATAAATCAAGCCAGAAGAAGCTACGCACGATCTGGCTCAACGAGAACAACGTTAACACCGCTCCATAAACCCAATACAAGCCTGTCACCAGTAAAGCTGCGAGTACTGTACCAACTTCTCTTATACTCACAGTCATGGCAGCCCCTCCCCATACCAATAAAATATGGGACCTTCAAAAAAGAAGAAGTAGCCACTCAGCTTCCCTTTACCCTCCTCGAAGACTCTATCCTCTCCAAACTCCGTAGCGATGACGCCTTTACAGCTATCCCTCTCCACACACATCAACGCATAATCTATGACTTCTCTTAGCCAGATGCGATAGTTTGCTTCAGCCTCCGGGTTCCCGTATTCCCAGTTGACTAGCATCGAGGGAGTGATTGTGAACCCGATGTAGTCATAACCTGTAAATGCGCCCGCACGCGCGAAAGGGTGATCTTCCATAATCTCCGCAAAACCGCCAGCGCCAATCCATTTACCTTCAAATCCACCCGCTGTAAATGCCGCTCTCCACAATATCTCTCCACTGTATCTTTCCCTTATCTGGGGAAGGATCTCTTGCCCCCACTCCGTACCTTTCTCAGCCCCCAAACCTCCATCTCCCTCAACCCATGGGGCAAACATCTCAACGCTGTATTTCTCGGCTAATTCAGCGTACTCTAGGACCAGCTTGTTCCACTGAGGGAGAAACGTTGGCCAATTATTCTCTGGGACAACGAATGTCATGCTCGCGGGCGAGCCGGGCTCTCCACTTAAGTATGCTTCTTGAAGTTCCATGCAATACTTCAAGCCATTCCTGTGAGCGGCTTGGATGTTATGAATGAGAAATTGCCGAAAATATGGGAACTCCCGGATGTTTCCTTCGGAATCTACAAAGAAGGGGCACTC
>JBDRNN010000029.1:0-5438 GCA_043811145.1 Candidatus Bathyarchaeota archaeon | reverse complement strand
GTACACGGTTGGGGTAATTGTCCTTTCCTCTCTTAACTTCCTCAACTTTCTTCTCAATGCTCTTATTTTAGTTATCCATTTACTTTTTCTAGAAAGATGAGCTCCTTTACAGCCCTCCCTGCTTCCGGTACCTCTTCTTCGTCCTTCCTTTCGCTTTGCATGAAGAATCCGAGCTCTGCCTCTGCTAACTCCCTTCTTGGGTTGCCGTCCAATGGCTCGTTCATGGATTAGACTTTTGATGTCTTCTCGAGTTATTGCTGCGCCTACTCTCTCAGATTTGTCGGGATTAATCCAAACTCTGTTTTTGCCAATGCCTAGAACCGTTGCGGCCATTCGTTTTTGATTTTTCAGACTCATTTTTTATTCCTCTTAGGGGCTAGATGACTATTTGCTGTTCTCTTCTTTTCCTTTTTCTTCCTTTTCTTCAGTTTCCTTTGTTTTGGCTTTGGATTTTTTCATTGGGTTCAAAACGATTAGGCCAATTTTTTTAGCTTCCTCTAAAAGTCCAAGACGTTTTCTTTTGCCTACAGTATGAGCTATACGAACGGCCTTCTTCTCGGAGTCTACATTTTTTAGGTCTCGGAGGTTATGTACTAAAACTTCAAATCTGCCAGATGGATGAAGACCTCTAGCTTTTTTGGGTGCCATATATCCGGTTTTAGGAGAACGGGGCCATCCTTTCTTACTAACCCGCATTTTACTATCGATTCCTTTGGGTCTTCTCCATCTTTTTTTAACCCGTTTGTAACGCCAGCTTTCCTGTCTAATGAAGCTTGGTTTGTTAGCCTTAGCTTTCTCTCTTAATTTTAAGAGGCTTTTAGTCGCCGCTTTTGAGTTCAATTGTACACCAGACAACTAAATACCTTCTCCTTTTTCATAGACGTATATTCCATCCAGAAAGACTCTTGGGTCCTTTCGTCGTATCTTAGTGGATGTTTTAATGTTTGCAGCGGTTTGACTTACTTGCTCAATGTCGAGTCCCATAACTGAAATTTCTTCCCCCTTAACTACCACTTTACAATCTCCAATAATTTTTGCGACTCGGGGACTTCGTTCTCCTATGAAGTTTTCTATTAGGACTTTTTTTGGTTGCACCTTCACTGTTATTGGAAAATGGGAAAAGACCACATTGAGCTTATAAGTATAGCCTTTAGTGACACCTTTAACCATGTTTCGAATGTGAGTTGTTATAGTACCGACTAAAGATCTCTCAACTTTTCTAGGCCAAAAGGTTTTAACTGCTATTTTTTTGTTTAAAACTTCGATTTGAACTGGAGCATGTGAAAAATCTTTTTTCAACTCTCCCAAAGGTCCCGTTATTGTTAGAACTTTTCCATCAAGTTTGGTCGCAACTTGTTCAGGGATTTCAACTGAACGCTCTTCAATTATACCTTGCACCATTCCCTGGATTACCTCCTAATAAACATAGGCCAGCAACTTTCCGCCTGCATGTTTGTCACGGGCATCTTTTTGTGAGGCTACCCCACTGGGAGAAGAAATTATGAGTACACCTAAATCTTTAGAGGGCAGAAAACGCTTTTCAAAAAACTCAATTTTATTGATTTTTACGGAATATCTCGGTTTAATAACCCCACATTTATTTATTCTCCCCAAGAGCTGAACGCGAAACTTTCCAGCTCGTGAGTCGTCTATAAACTCAAACTCACCGACATATCCGTTCTGTTGCATAACTCGCAAGACATTTCCAATAAGCTTTGAAGCAGTGGGTATAATACATTCATGCTTATTCCTCAACTCACTGCTCATAAGGGTTAAAAGGGCATCAGCCAATGGATCTGTTTGTGTCATTTTTTTCACTCATGCATATTTTTTGAAACCTAGCTTCTCTGCAGTCTCTCTGAAACATTGACGGCAAAGGTATAACCCCAGCCTTCTAACAAGGGGACCTTGAGTACCGCATCTTTTACATTGGCGGCTACCTATACCGTACTTCCTTTCTTTTTTAGGCTTTTTTTTCATTCTTCGTCCTCTTTCTTTTCAATTTTGACACCGAATAATTCGTCTAGTAGCTGAAACGCTTCTTCAGGTGTAACAAGATGTTTCTTTCCCACTTTGCTTCTAGCTCTTTTTCGTTCTTTTATACGGTAACCCGGTTTATCTAGAGCTACCGTGACATTCATTCCAACTATCCCAAGTTCGGGGTCATATTTAGTGTCTGGAAGCTCTATGTGCTCTTTTATTCCGAACGCAAAGTTTCCGTGATCATCAAACGATGTTATAGGGATTTTGTTTCCAACTGCCACAAAGGCGCCTTTCAGGAAGTTGAAAGCTTTTTGCTTTCGCAAAGTGACCATGCAAGCTATTGGTTCGCCTTTTCTTATGCCCCAGTCTTTTATTGTTTGCTTAGCTTTTCTACGGCAGGGTTTCTGCGCGGTTAGTTGTTCAAGTATACTTGATGCCTTTTCCAGGGGCTCACCTGATTTTCCTACAGACATATTTATAACAACCTTTGCGATTTTAGCTTTAGTCATCGGATTTTTTGAGTGCCCTTGGTTCTCGGATACTGTCAAATCATGTTCTCTCCGGTAACGATATTAAGGAAATGTCTTTTCCTATTATGAAGATATATTCGATAATAGATGCATATTCGTTTCCAGCAGAATCCTTAACTACTATAATTGGTTGAGTTGAGGAGGCGGTTTCTTCAATTCGAATTATATTGCCATGCCTTCCAGTGTTCTTGCCCCCAGTTATCAACGCATAGGCTCCTTTTGTAAACTTTAGATGCTCTAAAATCTGATTGTCTAGAAGATTAATTTTAAGAACATCATGGACGTTATAGAAGTCTTTAATCGGCTCAGAAGGGTTGTCTATTTTTATTGTGAGGTTTTTGCCATCATGCAAACCCAATTGGATGTTACCGCCTTTAATAGAGGTTTTGTTCTCAACTCTGTTAAGTTTGAAAGTTTTTTCTTCATCAGTTATTGGATGCAACTGGAACATTCTACTGGGGCTTGAGATGACCCTGTAAGTTATGTTCATACTTGAAATCTCAACAACGTCCATTAATCCAATGGAATATTTGACATCAAACTTTTTAACACCGTCAACCTTAACATCTCCTCCAGCCAAAATGATTTTAGCCTCTTTGGCTGTTTTTGCTACTTTCAGAAAATCCCTCAAAAGGACTAGTAGAGGCATGGACTTCCAAAGTGGATGGGGCCCGGGCTTAGGTTTAGAAACCCAAACTTTTTCCTTCCTATGAATAGGCCAAAAACTGGGTGAAGCTAATCGCTTAAGATGTCGCAAACCGCCTTTACTGCCCATGTTTCTCACTCCTTTTTCTCTTCTTCCTCCACTTCAACGTCCGCTTCAGGCACAGGTGCCGCTTCTTCCTTAGTTTCCTCGGCATATTTTACCTTGAGTTTTTCACTGCGTCTTTTATCATCTAAGCTCATTTTTGTCAAAAAAACCTTTGATGGATGGATTGGGATGAAATAAGTTGATCCGTCAGTCTTCTCGCGAGTTATACCCTCAACTGTAATTCTAAAATGTTTATGGTCTATTCCTTTAACCTTGCCATCTTGTCCTGTAAAGTCTCCACGAAATATCTTTACTGTATCTCCTTTTCTAACTGGAAAAGACTTTTTACCAAATCGCTTATTCAGTTTTTCAGATAAGGGTGCTGATAACATTTTATGCTTCCGATGTAACGGGGCAGCAAAAACTGCTTTTCTCTGCTTTGAGGGTTTAGACGACATTTAAGATTTACACCATCAAATAATCATACTTGAAATGCTTGCGATCCTTGGCCATCTTTCAGCAGCTTCTTTTGTGACAGGGCCCTTAATTTCAGTGCCCTTTAGCTCACCTTCAGGAGTCATAAGGACTGCAGCATTATCTTCAAATTGAATAACGGTTCCATCCATGCGCCTAAAAGGCATTCTTTGACGGATTAGGACCGCTGGAAGAATTTGTTTTCGCAGGTCAGGAGCTCCCTTCCTTACAGAGACGAGCAACATGTCCCCAACTTTAGCTGATGGAATTCGCCTCAGCCGTCCCTTGTATCCAATTACTTGAATTATTCTAAGTTTCTTGCCTCCCGTATTATCAGCGCAACCAACTATAGCGCCGGTAGGTAACGCTCTGGAGACTTTGGGCCTGTACTCAACGATCCCTTTTGCACTAACCGCTCTTGTTTTAACTCCGGGCATTTGTTTCACCTTCTGATGTTTTTTCTACAACGACAAACGAAACAGTCTTGCACAGAGGTCGACATTCCGATATCTTAACCGTGTCTCCTTCCTTGGCTGATATGCAAGCGGGATTATGAGCGGGAATTCGACTTCTCCTTCGCTCATATCTCAGATACTTCGGTATGTAATGGGCATAATCCATCTGAACGATGATCGTCCCTTGCATCTTCGCATTCACTACCGTACCTTGTAATAATTTTTTTCTTACTGAAAGCTTACTGTGAAAGGGACAATGAGGATCGTCACATTCTTTTTGAGGTTTTTTTACTTGAAGCCCAATAAGTTTTACCATTACCATTTCCTCTGCATTGTCTTTTTTATTCTATTTTCTAGTCTTCCCTCTACTTGACTCCCATCAACATCTACAATCGATCCGTTGGGAAGGTTAAAACGAAAGACCGCGTTCATCTTTGGAATCTCTTTAGGTTTACCTTTTTGAAGAATGATAAACATATTCTTTGTTTCATCGATAATTCTGCCAGCAACAGAGAGATAACTCTTACAGGGGCTTTTAATTATTTTGACGGAGGTCCCAACCAATTCATGCCTCGAAACATTTTTTGCTGATGCGAAAATCATCTTCAACTCCCCTATTAGTCCTGCGTTTTCCGTGATTGCTCATTTTCTACCGTTAATATCTGAGCTATAGTTTTCTTGATTTCCTTAATTCTTGCGGGGTTATGAACTTTACCTCCCGCCTCTACCATAGTTCTAAGTTTCATCAACTCAACTCTCAGTTCTCTAGTTTTATCTTCTCTTTGGTCAGGTGTCATAGACCGTATTTCTTTCAATCGAATTATTGGCATTATCCTTCTGTCTCCTTAGCCTCATCCGAAGGTGAAACTCCCTGTTCCTCAGATGGCTCAGCGACTTCAACTTCTGGAGGTTTTTCTTTTATCACTACTTTGTCAGGAGACCGATAGTCAGGAGGAATAATTGTGATTCTGACTCCAGTTAGACCGGGCTTAAGCTGAATATAAACGACTGCCCTTTTAACATGCTTCATAGCGGGGTCTCCAACTTTTGGGATGTAACCTGCTTTAAACTTTTCACGCCTGGACCTTTCACTGGTTAACTTTCCGCTAATGATTATTTCAACTCCAAGAGCCCCCGCTTTGATGATATTGTTTAAAGCCCAGTAACAGCTTCTGCGAAAATGAATCCCTCTCGCAAGAGCAGATGTTATCTTGGATCCCATAATTTGGGGGTTGAGTTCAGGTA
>JBDRNN010000028.1:0-2530 GCA_043811145.1 Candidatus Bathyarchaeota archaeon | reverse complement strand
CCAACTTATTAAACGGAATATTTTTCGGATCAATAATAGGACTAGCAATATTTCTTACTAGAAAAAATACTAAACCAAAAATCCCCAAATACTCTCCAACAAAAACCTCAAGCATTGAATATGAAATCCAAAACCTACTTAGCAAAGATCAAAAACCAGAAACAGAACAAAATTTGACAAGAATAAAAGGAATCGGATCTAAAAGAGCACTCGAACTAGAATTCGCAGGAGTAAAAACAATATCTGACCTGGCAAAACGTTCCCCCAAACACTTAGCAGAAAAAACAGGTATACCAATAACACAAATCTCAAAATGGATCACAGAAGCAAACAAACTAACAAAATGAACTTACACGCGCGGGTCAGTTAAAAACTTCGTTAGCACTTCAATTTCAATTAATTCACAATTCTCGCGCATTGTCTATAGACTCTATAACGAGCTCTCGTTAATCAAAGAGATCATAAGCCACCAACACATGTGGACAGGTAAAAGTATGAACAAACACTACAACCACTTCTCATCCTCTATTATGTAACCAACTCAAGATTTAGTTCATTATGTAATAGATTCCCTCCTGTAACTTTGCGAAGTTGGGCTTTAGGTTTGAGGATAATACTTAATTTAGCACATTCAGCGGCAGTGATTGATTGTTATTTCAAGAGAAGCTAAATCTGCTGTTAAATCTAGTATATGCCCCATATCGTTTTCGTTATACCCCCAAGTGTAGTGTACAGTGATCTGTTGGTCGTCATAGACTAAGGTATCTAATCGGCGCAGCACCACTTCCCCAAGTGCTTTAATGAAACCTGCCTCGGCAATCTGTTTCGCTTCCGCCTCAGTTAAGACATCATTCGCATCCACTTGAACGGTCAGGTCTGAATCTTCATTTCCGTTAAGGGTTACTTTGAAGGTTGTTGAAGATGTAGAACCTTCTGTACTGCTAACCGTTAAGGTTTGTTTCCATACGATAGCCGCGAATGTCATGATTGGGGTGTAAACTGTGTTGCCTTCTTGGTCAACGTTTAGAATAAACATTGTCACGTAGACTTCAATATTGTATTCTCCGGGCGCAAGCTTTCCAATCGGTACTAAAACCGTAGGGTTGGTCAGGGCCTGCGAAACCATCAGTCCCTCGCCGGGATTAGTGAAGTTGACATGGAAACCGAACTTTACTGGGTACGACTCAAGCCCACCAAAAGATTCAACATTTATGGCGTAGCCGCCTGTTGGCTTATCTCCGCGAGCAAGCAGAATAGTAATGAAGTCTTGGTTTGTGGCCTGTGTGGTTTCGTGGTCCTGTAGCATCTTCCAGTAGTCGTTCACAATTGGGAAATCTTCTAATATGGAACATGGATTTTGACTCGTTGCCACAATATGAATTCCTTCATCGAATAAGCCGACACCGCCATAACTATCATAAATATAGACCGGTTTATTCGGTTCTGGCACTCCAGATGGGGAAGATTTGACAGTTACGTTGCTGCTTCTCGATGTGGATGGTGCTTTAACAACCACCTGAATTGTGCTGCCATTTACAAGGCTTCCAACATTGACGCTCCAATGCTTAGTTACGCCTTTGAAGATGCTTGGATCCTCTGGGCTTCCATCTGACCACGAATAGCATGTGTCATTCAAAACAACTGTTTCCAAGATTCCAGATTCTCCTTGGTTGAGGGAAACATTAAATGAAACTCGTCCATCTGTAAAAGCGGTTAGGTTGTTCACTTCTAGTCGGATTTCTTTACCCGATGAGAATGGCGACCAGGATGAAAAATAGTAAAGGATTCCTATTAGCGCCACAATCATGATTATGGACGCCACTGCAATCCATAATGTACGCTTCATTCAATATACACCTAACATTTCAGTAAACTTGAGACTATACAGTTCTATTCACTGGAACACACTGTTCTCATTTTAGTACAACAACTCATTCATATGCGCACACGCGCGCACATTCAATACCTAGTACTTTAATTGACCTTCAAGATGAGTCAACCTTAATGCATGAAAAAGCCTTGATACTTTCTGTTATGAACTAAAACACATGGAATTGAAATCTGTGCTATTTCATTTTGATCGTCAGGACTTTAAGAAATGGAGCTGATGGAACAATTGGAGACGCCATTTTAGCCAATAAGATTAGCGAGATCGGAAAATCTGTTGAACGTGAAGAGTTCAAAAATGAAATAAACCGGACAGTTAAGCAACATTTTTCTCAACTTAAAACATTCTTAGCTTCTTAGGATGCCCTCTAGTGCATGCACTATTATCTTTGATTCTTTTTTATACGCTGTGATTGGCACCGGGATCATATCACATGTCAAAATTTTTTAGAAAATGAATATATGATATTTTTTACAAATAAAAAAGATATTATTTTTTTAATTCCTTATATAACACGCTGCATATACTATAAAGTATAATATTCGTGAGAGATAATTATGGCATATTTAACACAAACCCAGTCTGGACAACCTGTACTTATTTTGAAGGAAGGAACTTCTAGGAGTAGAGGAAAGGAGGCAC
>JBDRNN010000027.1:0-2853 GCA_043811145.1 Candidatus Bathyarchaeota archaeon | reverse complement strand
CTTGGCTAAATATCCAACCTCTTTCTTGTAAGGGAGAACATCTGAAGCTAAGGTAGCACTACCTACTGCCGCATATTCATAGAACTTCAAACAACTCTTGCTGTGGTTAAATTCATTATCCCATAAAGGTGCCAAAGCTATATCCATATCGCATCTTCTTAGGACTGCGGCGTGGAGAAACGGCACATAAAAGGCGATATGATAGTATTTCAATCCTCTTAATTTCTCATAAAGAGCTAAAACTGATTCCATATATCTTGTTCTTTCAGGTTGTAGTTTTAGGTTTATCAGTTGCCTCATAATATAGGCATCGGATTCAAGGGGTGAAGACACCATTCCCTGTAAGCAAAAATCAAAATCGTATTTGCCCTGCAGTTCCAGTAATGGGTCAATGACTAATTCCAAGTCGTGCCAGTGTGAGGCTGCCCCCGAATATCCTATCTGTAGTTTTGGTGCCTGCCTGAATCTCTCAAGGTAGTGGTCAAAGTCTATGCAGTTCGGGCAAACAAATACATTCTTGTTAAACTTCTTTATTTTCCCTGCCAAATGCTCGTTGGTTGTAGTGATAGCATCGGCTTCTGACATAATATGTTCATACTGCCATCTTTTCTCAGTTGACAAGGCAATGGACGGATTGTCTGGGTTAACGCTCCATAAGTCATCATCTAATTCATAAATCGTCTTTTTACCCATCTGTTTGTATTTTCTCATAATGGGCAAGGGGTCTAACGGATAAACTCTGCTGAACATCACCACGTCTGGCCAAGTATAATAATCTTGTTCTAAGTCAGGGTTAATGGTGACAAGTTTTACTTCATGACCCATAGTCATCAATCCTTTGGCTGGTATGTGGTTTCTATGAAACCAACAACCGCCAGTAAATGCCATAGGTGAGTCTACAATATAAAGTATTTTAATTTTTGTTACGAGTTATCCTGTGGCACTCGCGACAAAGAGTCACGCCATTTTCAATCTCGTATCTTAAATTTATAAATTTTGCCCAACTTTTTTTTCCTTTAATCCATGGAACTATCCCCTTCTTAAACGCTGTCTTTGGAGGTTTTCTTCCCATCAAAGAATCACTCATTTTCTTTTTTGATTCCTTGGTATGTTTTTTTCCCTTAAAAGTCCCTTCCTTGGGACCGATATATTCATGTCCCTTCTGAAACTTCATCTTATTTATTTGTTAAGAATTTTAAGAATCTTACCGACTCGTTGAGTTTGCCTTGAATGTCTATTAGCTGTCCCTTTTTAGATTCATCACCCTTTAAAATAGAATTTGTCAAATAGTTTTCAAGCACCTGTAAAGAGGCGATGTTTTTCTTTTGTTGCCAGACAAGTCCGTAATGCGTCCAAGTCTTTATTATTTTTTCAATAATGCTCATAAATTTAAAGTTGCTTCCTTTTGCCGTCAGGCATTTTCCAAAAGGTTAATGCCCGACAAGCAACTTTTACACAGGATTAAAAGTTAATACTATACAGCACTATTCGCTGATAAGTGAACAATCGCATCAAGGAACCTTGATTTGTTCCTTGTGTAGACTGTATCACCCCACAGAGACCAGATGATAATGTTCTTACCAACCCTTAAGGGAGAATCCTTTATCTCAATCTTAGGTGACTGTTGTAAGACCACATCAATCATTCCTTTTCTGCCAAAATATACATCGTATACATCGGCAATTCCGGTAAAGCTAGTGTGCCATCCAGAAGGTCCATACCCAGTAGCTGCCGTTGTGGGCAGGTTATTGGAAATGTAAATCTGGAAGCCCATGAAATCACCAACATAGCCGTTTCTTAAAGCTGAATCTGCGAAATTGAATCCCAGTCCAGTTGATTTAATAGCGACTTTGTTTGCGAGTCTTGGGTTAAGAATAGCAATCCAATCACCGAAATTCTCGCAGTTCTGTGAAAGCAACATTTTTGTCGCGTTGGCAAAAATATTGACAACTTCTCCAGTTCCTGCTGATACGGAATTTAAGTGATAGCTAGCTGCTGTTCCAAGCTCTCCATAGTTCAGTTGTGCTCCACCAGCTGAAGTCCCAGCAGTGACATTACCGAGTATCTCTCCATCAATTATATTTTTTAATTGATAAGTAACATCCTCTAGTAACGACCTCTGAATATCAACATTAGCCTGCAACTGTTCTATATCATCGATATAAGAAGCAGTATAGAACTTTCTGTTGACTGTCAGTTGGTCTGTTACATAATCCAAATCGTCCAATGCGACATCAGTTCCAGGGCTGTAAGCTGCGGCGGTTACGGAGTTAAAATATTGTTTATTTATAACATCTCCATAGCCTAAAGGCGTTCTCATCTGGACGTTAGCTACTCCCAATCCAACCAATGATTTCTCAAGGTTGTCTTGTAGTATTTGACTCCATATTTCTGGCGTAATCGCACTTACATCATTCGTTGTAGCCATTTAATTTACTCTTCCTGTTCCTACTATCGAGCTGGTTTGGGCGGATATTGTTTAGTTACCAACCCAATTTTTTCAAAATACTTTGTCCTCTCTTCAAGAGTCATTTCTTTTAGAGATTTTTCTTTTGAAACATTCCCTTGCGTAGTTGAAGGAAGAGGTACATTTTCTTTTTCGACCTTTTCTCTATAAGCCTTTTGCCAGAGAACGAAATTCTCGTTCTTGCGAGCATCCGACAAAGAAGTTTTCAATATGTCCGCCCTAACTTTTAACTCCTCTATTTCGGGTGTAGTGAGGTCTTTTGTGGCCTCTTGCACCTCTAATATGGTGTCTATGTTTGAAACACTGGCGGGTCTTTTAACTTTGGCTAGCTCATCACGAGCCGCTTTAGCTATATTCTCCGCTTGTTTCATTCGGGCATAATATCT
>JBDRNN010000026.1:0-14663 GCA_043811145.1 Candidatus Bathyarchaeota archaeon | reverse complement strand
GAGAAAACCTGCTGCCAACCTAATCCTTTGATTCCACTTTTCAAAACGAGTAGAGGTCAAGGTTAATGGAAGACCAATCAATGTGCTTATGGTGAGCATTCCTGAGATTGAGCCTAACCCAAAAATAAGAATATCGGTGAGCCCTTCCCAAATTGATCTTAGACTTGCGATGACGAGAAGCATCAAAGGAGCACTACCCGCCAAACCGTGAAACATCCCAACGATAAATGATTTATGTTCATGAGCATGGCTCACGCTCTTGCGGTGATTATGAAAATGGCTATGCACTTTGCCCTTGTGAGAATGTTGGTGGACATGAGTGAATCGGCCTAAAGCATTCCTAATCACAAATAGTCCCAACATAACTAAGATTATGCCTACTATGAACTCGAAAGAAAGAGCCAAGGTTTGCGGTATTGAGGCGGCAAAAGCAAGAACTATCAGCCCGGCTAAAAAGAGAGTAGTTGTATGGCCTAATCCCCATAAGACTCCCAACACGGATGTCTTTTTGAGACTCTTATTCTCACTTAGGATGGTAGAAATAGCAACAACATGATCAACATCTAATGTATGTCCTAGCCCTAATCTGAACCCTAAACCTAAGGTTATAGTCAGACCGCTTTCAACCATAACAAATTATACTTGTCACAGTATTAATGTTTTTATAGAAAGTAATACTGTATGTACGCACCACGATACCTACGTACATTATAAATGTATATATATTACCCCGGTCCTCTGATTTGATTTATTCACGCTTTGACTAGGAGGTGTCAACACTGGGAAAAGACAAGAAAAATCCTATGCAGTCTAAGAAGGATGAGCAAAGAAAAGCGAAGATCCAGAAAAAACAGCTGACAAAGAAAAGACTATGAGAACCTCATACAAAACTGAATATATCTGGTCTTCTTTTAATTTTTTATCAGAATTAACTTCAGCTCAATCGAGCTTTTTAATCAATCAGACAGTTCAACCGTTTCCTTAAATTTGAGCTGCCCATAAATTGCATGTGCACCAAGGTATCAGTCTTTCTCTTTCTATATTAGAGCTTTTCAGATAAATTTTTATAGAAATCAGCTAGAGCACAAATTGATAAAGGTGTCTGGAACTCTTCCAAATTGTAAAGTTTGCGGTAGCAGAATTATAAAGACCCGAATTGGTGAGATTTACTGTCCTAAATGTGGGCAAGTATAGGTAAACCTGTCTTAATATTGCCTGAAATGGCACGATTATGTGGTCTAAATATATGGAGTAAATTAGTCTACACAGGAGAGAATGAAAACGGTTTTTTAGCTTTACTGTGTAAAACAGTGGTTACACTTTTCTACGTCTGCCGGGATGTCATTTGATAGATCTGCACCAGTAGGCGTAGCTGTGCATCCACAACACGGTGGAAATTTATGCACTTTGTTATTTTTTACGAAATAGGGCATTTTACCATCACACTAAAACTGTTATTTAGTTATTTATGAATTTTTGGAAAAACATTGAAGAGCTAAAATTTTTGTGTGTGCACATCAAGCTAGGTACACATATTTTCAGTAAGGCAAATCAGTTCCATGTATTTGCGTTAAATGTTTTTTGCGTATTTCTTTTAATGCGTCTCTAGAGGTTTCTGGTGGAGCTAACCAAACGCCACAGTACCCACAAATATATCCGGGTTTTTTTACCACCTTCTCCCGCAGCCTTACGCCAGTTAAATTTCCACCGCTGTCAACATATATGTTAAGGGGAGGTAAACCCAACAGTTTAAGTTCTTTTCCTCTCCACGATCCAGAAACATCGATGGTTAAAGCGCTTCCCTCCTCCTCCAACAGTTCAGCAATGCAGACCGGCAATAAGGCGGGTATTCCATAGTTGGTTTGGATTTTAGCGTAATCTTCCATGGTCTTCTCTGTTTCCGCCACTTTAACCTGTATCGGTGGGTGGACAAATCCCTGGGCGGTGGAGGCAATAATATTGGCAGCAGTCGTTCCTCCACATTTACCCGTGCTACATGTTCTTCCAGGCGCACAAGGATTGGGTATTGCCCTGAAATCTATTGTGATCAAGATGGAAGGATTAGCGAGACCTCTCTTCGCTACGTATTCTCGGGCTTCATTTGTGAGTTGAATGTTGTTAAACAAAGTTTTTCCTTGCCTTTACCTGTAGTTGGGGTCATCAGTAATAAACTGATCTAAATCACACTTTATAGTCGCGTGTATACACCATAGCTGATTAAGGCTCGGCCCTAATGCCTTCCTTTCATAGCTCATTTGAGCTCAACTTAACTCTGAGTGCCTCATTGCCAACATATCTTGAGTGAATACGAAATAAAAAACATTTTTCTGAAGCTTTCAAAATAGCCTAGAAAATACGCGTGCGCATCAAGGGACCTACAATTAATAATGAGATTCCTCTCTCTAGAGGGCTAAAATTTTTAATAACCCTAGCCTATCTTTTTAATGGATTTCTATGGGCAAACTTGTTAGGTTGGCTAATGTCTCGGAAATACAGGAAGACAAACCCCAGGCGTTCAAAGTTGATGGAGAAGAAGTATTTGTAATCAATTTTCAAGGGCAGTTGTATGCTATTGAAAATCGCTGTACTCATCTGGGTTGCATTCTTTCAAACTTTTACTCTCTGGACGGTAAAGAAATAACATGCAAATGTCACCTTGCGAGATTCGATATAACCACTGGGATCTGCATAATACCCCCAACTATAGGTCTCAAAGTGAACCCGCTTAAAACATATAGAATCGTCGTAGAAAATTCAGATGTATTTCTTGATTTGTAAAAAAAGGATAATTTTTTGGTTGATATTCAGCTAGTTAATGTGGATGAAAACAATATTTCTCAACATTATCAATAAGAATATAACATGAATAATCTTTAGAAATTCAAGTTTTCATATGTCTCCGAGAGTAACTTTTATGGGCTTCTTTTATGCGCGGTTGCAATCCGCCTTCGGTACATTCAGTATCGTTTGGAAGAAAAGTGAAAAAGGACCAAAGGTGTATCGCATATTTTTCCCCAATGAACATATTTCGGCTGAAAACCTTGTCCAGATGACATTTGCTGACGCCAGCCCTCTATCATGCCCTGCCATTTCAGAACTTGGTGAGCGAATTCAAAGCTTTCTTGATGGCAATGTCGTTGATTTTGAACTGGGTATCATCGCTCTTGAAAAATGTCCTAAATTTCAAAGAAAAGTCCTTTTGGTGGTATACACGATTCCACGGTCTTGTGTAAGCACCTACGGAGAAATCGCAAGGAGTTTGAGGATTCCAAATAGTGCAAGGGCAGTTGGCAGAGCTCTCTCCATAAATCCTTTTCCTATAATTATTCCATGTCATCGCGCTATAATGTCGGATGGTAGACTCGGTGAATTTCAAGGTGGGTTGGAGTTGAAGCAGGCTTTGCTCAAACGTGAGGGAATCGAGTTTTCAAACTCCGGAAAAGTTTTATGGCGGGCCCGGAGGGATTCGAACCCTCGACCCCCGGCTTAGAGGGCCGGTGCGCTTTCTGTAAAACTAAAAATTAATCCAGACTGCGCCACGGGCCCATTTCCTAATCTACAAGCCTTCTTTACTCTTTAAAAACTTCTCCAACCTTCAAGACTCTACTAGGTATACTTTTCCTAGTAACCTCACCCGCTAAATCCAGCACATATCTCGCTTTGTTGATTATCGCTGCATCGCTACTTGCCACGATCCTCGAGTAATTTAGGGCTTCCCAGTCAGCTGCCTTCACAGCTACAGCATCCCCCTCCAAGTCTTCATCTTTCATGGTCTTTCTTGTCAATGATGCCAGTAGTCCGCTTTTGCTTATCTGAGCGTCGAAGAAGAACTTTACCCTCTTAGCTTTATTCTTAAGAAGAGTCTCCGTGAGAATTGTAACGGCTTCTTTTGTAATTGGAGTCATTTTGTATTTTTCGTGAACTTCAGAGATGTCTCTGATTAATCCATCATCGCAACGAATAATCGGTTTATTTTTGAGTATGCTTTCCAATGTGATTAGTGTGTTGTATCCGTCAACAGCAATCTTCCGCCCGCTAATTTTCTTCAGGGGCAGAAGCTTTCGTTTATGTGCGTTTGCCTCTTTAGCACTATGCACGCAACGGTACAGCATCTGCCTTTGAGGCTTAGGCAACTGATACTTGTCGCCCACAAACCTTAGCGCGCTATCTCTATCATAGTCTCGATTCAACAAATATCGGTAATCCTGCAACGCGTGGAGAATTTTTCTCCTCAAAACATTATTCCTACTCTACGAATATTCCTGGCCGATAAGGCTCAGCTATTCCAGAACGTCCCTTAGGATCGTAAATATTGGGGGAGCATTCACCACAAACCTCAACTTCAGCATTAAATTCCCTTTCGATGAACCCCTTCGCAGCCTTGAGAAATTCAAGCTCGTCTAAAACATCGCTTTCAATCCTTCGATCCAGTAGGTCGGGGGGCATTCTCGATACCTCAACAGATAGTTTCTTGGCAAACTTTGGCAACTGGCTCATCCACTGTTTCATTTCAGGGGTGTTGCTAAACGTTTTCATCAAAAGTTCGAAAGAGAAAGAATCACTTTTGCTTTCCTTCAATATTTGTGTGTAGGCTTTCCACTTCCAGTCTGCTGCGGTGTAGTAGAAGATTTTTTTCGGGGAGATACCAACTGCTTTGAGGATACTTTTTGTATCCTCCATGACGGATTGAAGGTAATTCTCCATCCCTTCTGCCTTCGCATCCACTTTTTCTTCTTGGTAGGTTGGCCATGGAGCTAGAGTGATGAAGTTCTGGTTTCCAATAATGTGCCATATTTCCTCGCACAGGTGGGGTACGAATGGGGCTAACATTTTAACCTGAACATCCAAAGCTTCCCTGAGCACGTTTGCAACGACTATGCTTCTCGTTTCGTCGTCTAGCTTTTCCTTCACTCTTCTCATGTACCATTGGACGTCCTGATCCAACAAGTACAGTGCGTATTGACAGGCTTTCATAACCTCGAGTCTATCCATGGCATCCGTAACAGTTTTGATATGTCCCTGTAAACGGCTCCTAATCCACCTATCTATCCAAGTCAATTTTGTGCTATAGTCATCTTCAGCTTTCTTCATCTCTAGAACTTTTAGGGCATGGTTGTAGAGGCGTTTCAGCCACTCACCCATAGATATTGCCAAGTTGACGCTAAAGTCAGCGTCCTGTAACAGTCCGGCAGTTGAAACTAGCGAGATCCTGAGGGGGTCGGCCCCGTAGGTGTTGATTGCCTCTCCTAGAGGGATGATGTTTCCTAGGCTTTTCGACATTTTCTGTCCCTCCATGAGAACACTGCCGTTCACAACGATCTGTCTCGGCCATAAAGCTTTCGGGAAGAGTGCAACGTGGTTGAAGATAAAATAGGTTAGGTGATTGCTTATGAGATCTCTGCCTGAATGTCGAGAATCAAGCGGATAGAAATAGTTGAATTCATTTCGCATCTCTTCTAGGATGCTTTGGCTCAACCCAGATCCTTCACTTAGTTTTTTCACTTCTCCCTTACCTAACAACAGATAATCAAAAACCGTGTCCGAGAGTTGACTGGCTGGGATTTTATGTTCATTAACAAACTTGGCGATCAAGTAGTAGGCCATGTAAATTGTGCTGTCTGAAAGAGATTCAATTATCCATTCTGAATCCCAGGGCAGTGTTGTACCCAGACCTGACTTTCTTGCGCATGCTTTTTCTCGAAGCCAGTTTACAACATAGTCAAATTCGTTTCGAATTTCGTTTGGCAACACATCCATTTCGTTGATGCATTCGCTGGCTAATTTCTTCCATCCTTGGTTTCCGTAGTTGAGAAACCATTGGTTCTCAAAAATTTTCACAACACATTCAGTTCCGCACCTACAAAACACGGGTCTGTTTACCAGCTCAGGCATGATGAAGACTTTTCCTCTTGAAATCAAATCCTCCTTAACTTTCTCCTTCGCCTCAGCCACTGCAAGTCCCCGATATTCTCCGGTGTTTTCATTCATGTGCCCATTGTGAAACTCGTGTCTGTACACTTCCTTCGTGGCCTCTTCGAGGTGCAGGTCATTTTGATTATTTATCTTCAGTTTATGGATAACATCGGCTGCTGGAAACTCTGAGTATTCAGGAAGAGAAATAATTGAAATCGGCTTAACCTTATCTATGTCGTCGGGGGTTATGCTGTAATCCTTAAAATCTGCAGGATGTTTCTTCATGTCTTCCAGAGCAATATAGTCGTAGGGAGCATGGGCTGGAACAGACATCACGACACCTGTTACGTTGTTGGGGTCTACGAAACTGGCTGGAAATATTGGGAGCTTAGCTCCTGTCAATGGATTTACAGCGTGCTTTCCAACTAATGTTTTTCCAGGAAAGCTTGTTTCAGGTTCAACCTCGCGGTTCAGATAACGTAGCTTTTCAACATAATTCTTGCTTACGATTAACTTTTCACCATTAACTTTTGCTTTAACATATTCAGCATCTGGGTTAAGCCAAATATTCGTCACACCGAAAACAGTTTCAGCTCTCAAAGTCCCTGCAGGTAAAAAATATCCATCATACTCGAACTTGATAAGGACGAATTCTTCAATTTCAGGTTCTACATCTCCCATCGTGTCATGTTGCCCTACTGGGTTTCCGCAGCTTGGACACCAACCGACTGCGTGGCTTCCTCGTGATATGAATCTAAGTTCACTTAGTTTGTGGAACTGCCATTCAATGAATCGACTATACTGCGGGTCTATGGTGGTGAATTCTCTGCGAAAGTCTATGGAGTAGCCGATACGCTTCATTCCTTTTTTGATTTCTTCATGAAAATACTGGGCAATTTTTATGGGATCTGTAAATTCCTTAAAAATTTCAGAGGGCACCCTGTATGTGTTGGTGAATGTGGAGGTTAACTCTTCATCACCTGCTCTGACACGTTTTGCCATAGCTAGGATTGGGGTTCCGGTATAGTGGAAACCCATCGGGAACAGAACATTGTAGCCGTTCATTCGTTTGTATCGAGCATGGACATCAGCTAGAGTGTAGCTTCTACCATGGCCAATGTGTTGAGGACTGTTAGGGTAGGGGTAGGCTACAGTGACAAAATATTTGGGCTTAGAGGGGTCTGGTTCAGCCTCGAAAATCTTGGCTTTTTCCCACTCCAGCTGCCACTTAGTCTCAATCTCTCTCCAATTAACAGAAATTCAAATCCTCTCCAGCTGTTTTTTCACCATCTTCTTGAGAACTGCCTGAGCTTCTGGAACTTTTTCTGGATGTTCACTTCCACCTTGACCAAAGCTTTGTTTTCCACCGCCGCCACCGCCGAGAACTTTAGCTACTTCGATTGCAATTTCTCCCGCATTAGCTCCAGCCTTCACAGCCTTATCACCCGCCATCACCACCAATTTCACAGATTTTTCATCTACCCCAATAGTCAAGGTTACGAGACTGGGTTCAGCATTCACAAGCTCAGTTGATGTTTTTATAACAGTTTCAACATCAGCCTTCTCTATTATTTGCTGGAGTAGCTTTAAGCCGTTAACCTCTTCCGCTGTTTTTAAAAGATCATGAGCGTCATATTTTGCGAGTTTCTGTTTTAGTTTTTCAGTTTCCTTTCTGCTGGACTTATAGGTTGAAAGTAAAGTTTCCGTTACTTTTTCTAAATCCGCAACTGGACAACCCAACATATCGGCCAGGGCTTTAAGCTTTGTTTCTTGTTGCTGAATATATTGAAGGGCGGAAGATCCTACTGAGAAGATTAATCTTTCAACGCCGTCCTGTATTCTTTCGCTTCTAATAATTTTTATAAGCCCAATTTCTCCTGTTGATGTGCAGTGGATTCCTCCACAGGCCTCTACGTTCCAGTCCTTCACCTTTACAATTCTGATTTCCTTTCCTGGCACGAGCCCACCTTGGTATATTCGGAACCCGTATTGAGATTCAGCTGACTCTCGGGACATCCAGGAAATTTCTACAGGGAGGTTTTCCGTCACTATTTCGTTGGCCCGTTTTTCAATTTCAGTTATCTGCTTCGTTGACAGTTTCTCGTAGTGGGAAATGTCCAGTCTTGATTTTTCAATATCTTTCTGTGCTCCTGACTGCCAGACATGATCTCCCAAAACTCTTATTGCTGCGCCAAGTAAAACGTGGGTTGCAGTGTGATTTCTCATCAAGTTGTGGCGTTTATTCCAGTTTATTTCTCCACTAACATTGACCTTTCCCTTAACGGGTAGTATTACCCCGCTAATCGCATGAATTATGACGTTGTTAACCTTCTGTACATCAGTGACCTCAATCTTTGCGTCTCCCAGTTTGATGACTCCGCCGTCTGCCGGTTGGCCTCCACCTTCCGGATAAAACGCTGTTCTGTCCAGAACCAGATACTGGCCATCAAAAAGTTTTAGGAGTTCTGCTTCAAACTGCTTTCTATAGGGTTCTTCGTAGTACAACATTTTTGTTGGAGGAACTTCTGCGATCTTATCTTTGAGCTTAGAAACCCAAGCCACTTCAACTTCTGGTCTGGAGATTTTCTCATGAAGTTTGGCTATCTTGCTGTAAAAGTCACTGGGCACGTTAACTTTGAACTCTAAATTGGAAGCCAGTTGGGATACAAAATCGGGGGTCAATCCATGTGAATCATAAAGTTGAGTTAAGGCACCCTCATTTAATGATGAGGATCCTCTCGCCTTGGCTTCTTCAACTTTTTTATAGACTATCTCTCTACCCCGTTCCAAATTACTCTGGTATCTTTTCTCCTCCAGATTAACCATATTCAAAATGATCTCAGATTTCTCTTTATACTCAGGGAAATCTCTTGAAATTTCATTTAATTGTAAGGCTACGATCTCGTTCAAGGGAAGAGTCAAGTTAAGGCTGCTCATGTTTCTAATTGATTTTCTGATCAGGAGGCGTGCCAGGTAGCCTTCTTCGACATTGGAAGGAACAATTCCGTCGCCGAGTAGATAGATAATTGTTCTAGTAAAATCTGCGATAGAATAGATTGATTCCATAGGTTTCATTAGTTCTTCAAGCTCTTGTGGACTGGTACCTACCCTTTCGGCTATCTTGGTTCGTAGAGCTCTCAAACTGTCTTCAGTCTTTATTTCCTCAATACCCGCCAGTTTTGAGGCTTCTATGAAAATCTTTCGATCTGGAATTCGGTATCCCGATTGTCTGCGAAGTTTTCCAATAATCGACTCAAAGGTGGCATCATAGATTGTAGGAGAGCCTTTGCTGAGCCAGGCCATTCTCTCTAAGCCATAGCCAGTGTCTACGGTGAGGTTGTCTAGGGGGATTAACTTGTCGTTCTCAGTCTTATAGTGGAGAAAAACTAATGTCGCCAGTTCGATTCCGTCGACTACAACCTCAAAATCTTCACCTGCATTTCCACCTCCAACCCACATATCCTCAATAAAGTTAATCTTCTCAGGGTTAATTCCGAAGTTTTTTGTTAAAAATTCGAAGCAGTAAGCTACGGTTTCATCTGTCCAGTACACGTTAGTTTTTGAATTATTAAAGGCATGATGTGCCATCATCTCGAAACTGGTTAGATGTCTTCCTGACTTTCCCACCGAGTCGATATCCGTGAACCTAACACATGGTTGAGATATAACTAGGGGGTTGGCTGGAGGTGGGACAATGCCGTCAGTAACCCACGGTTGAAAGTCATAGATTGAGGCGCCAACAAAAAACACATCATTACGCCACCTTGCTACCGTGGGGTATTTTCCAACTCTTTTATGTTTACGGTTTTCGAAAAAGGAGAGGAACATCTCTCTTGCTATGGATATATCGTAGCTTTTTTTTGTTGGAGGTGCTCCAAAAAAGGAGTAGTGGACACAGGGTTGATCTCCGCATAAATCAGTATCAGGATTAAGTGTCCAGAAGCTCCTTCCGCAGGAGGTACATTTTCTTCTTATGAAATCCTCTTCTTCAAAGATTTTTACCTTATAGATGGAGGAAAAGTCTCTACACCCTCTTCAATAGCCTTTTTAATCGTTTCTTATTCCCCTAATATCTGAAGTTATTTAAGGTATAACTCCATTGATTTCAAATAAATTTTTGCAGCATTCACTACTGAAAATAGGTCAGCATATTCATTTGGAGCATGTTCATTTCCTCCCTTAGGACCCAAAGTCACGGTAGGTATTTTGCCTTTGACGACAAGAAAATTGTCATCTGCAACAGAAAGCCCAAAAGCCTTCTTTGGCTTTACTCCACAAACATTGCGGCAGGCTTCTTCAACAATCCCAATAATACGACTGTCGCCTCTCAAAACATATGGCTCTGGGAAGGGTGTCGTTCTCTTCATTAGCCTAACATTGAACTTAGCTTTTGAGTTTAGTTTCTTAACCAAGTCTTGAAGCTGTGTTAATGTTTCCTTTTTTGTCTCGCCTGGAACTATGTATCTATCGATCAACATTTTACATGAGTCTGGAGTTGAAAGAAACTCGGTTCCACCACTCATCGATAAGACGGTTATGGAACCTTGAATTCCTCGCCATCTTCCAAACGGCAACCTCTTGAGTTCAGCCACAAGCTTTGAAGCCTCAACCACCGCGTTATCTTCCTGGTTGACTTCTGCTCCATGTCTCGAAATTCCTCTAACCGCAACATCATAAACGATCCGTCCCCCCCTGCCAATCATCATCACGTTGAGCCCTACTGGTTCTGCAGAGATGGCCGCATCCACTCCCTTCAACCTACCGCTACGAATCAACATGTTGCAACCTTTAGAATGTAATTCTTCATCACTCGCCAAAGCAACTAAGAGGCTTCCCTTCAACTTCATCTTGCTCAACTTTGATACAGCTGCAACTATCGCCGCAACTCCACCCTTCATATCGCCTGAACCTAAACCGTAGAGACGACGACCAATAACCGTTGGTTTAAAGGGTGGATAGCTCCAACCTTTACAAGGCTCCACAGTATCAATGTGTCCGTAAAGCAGTAAACAGGGTTCCTCGTCTGTGAAAACATATCTTGCAAGTACGGTGGGTCCGCAACCAGCAACACTAATAGTTTCTACGTCAAATTTAAGTTTGGAAAGAAATTTTGCCAAAAAATCTGCTATTTCATGCTCGTTTCCGCTGATACTGGGCAGTGAAACAAGCTTTTTCAAGATAGGCTGTATGTCGTTGAGAGTAATTGAGGAAAAATCTATAGCAACCTCTCTTAGATAGTGTTTACTTTAAACTAAGGCTCTCTTCCACTGCTCCTTCGGGAGTTATGATAAGAAAGTCTGCTTCTCCACCGCTTTGAATATCTCTGGATACGGCTGCCTTCATACTTTGAAGCACAAGCTTCTTCGCCTCATCAATCGGCATATTGTCCTTATATCCTACCTCGAGAACACCAGTCGCTATCTCAGTTCCAGAACCAACACAGGAAAACTTGTCCGGTAATATCGATCCGAGAGGATCTAGAACATACAGTTGGGGACCACTTTTGTCAACTCCGCCTATTATTGTCTGCGTTAAGTATGGGAAAAGTCTTCTCTCGAAGAGCAAATTGGCCACTAATTTACCCACAGCTTGTACGGTTATCTCTCTGCAGCTGTCAAGTGCATGTAAGTTTGAGTGAGCAGCTACCTGTTTTGTTAACATCTGCATGTCCGCTATCATTCCAGCGCAAGCAGCGCCTACTTTATCTGTTATTTTGAAAACTTTCTTACCTGCTTTACTTAGGACAAAATAACCGTAAGCAACCCTCTTTTCAGATGCTAAAATCACTGCATCTTTACAGACAAGCCCGATGGTTGTCGCGCCTGGTAGGAAGGGTATCTGTTGAGCCATTTTCATTTCTCCATATCTACTGGTTTTATAACACGCCAGTATAAATTATTATCGTCCAGGGGAGCTCATATTTTGCGCCAAAAAGAAATTTTTGGAAAAATCTTCTGGGATAAACGTGAAAGAGTTGAAGATTACACGGTTACATTTATCCATCGTGGAGCTCCGGGAGACCAAAAAACTATACTTTGCACATCCTTTGTGAATGTTGCAAAATCATGGTTTACCTACCGATCGGACGAAGAGGAGACTCTTATACCCTTCCATAGAATCCTCGAAATTAAGAATTTAAAAACTGGAAAAGTTCTGTGGAGAAAAGTTTTGAAATAAGGATACACTATAAATCTTGAACAAATTAGGATGAGACTTTTGCTCATAAAAAACAACCCCGCCCACAAAACTGGCAATGTGTACGTTGAAAGTCACGGCTGTTCAGCCAACTTTGCCGATGGGGAAGTTATGGCTGGCTGTCTACAAAGCGCAGGTTACTGCATTGTTTCAGACCCCGATGAAGCTGATGTTCTAATCTACAACACATGCGCAGTCAAGACTCCAACCGAAAATAGAATGTTCCGTCTTCTAAAAAATGCACCATCTTGTAAGAAGCTGATAGTGGGAGGATGTCTGCCCCTAATAAACCTCGCAAGACTTCGGGAAGAAGTGAATTTTCAAGGGGTAATTGGTCCGTCACCTGGCTGTGAAATAGTCAATGTGGTTAGAAAAGTCGAGGGCGGAAAGGAAGCGATAGTTTTAAAGAGAGATTTCAAACCGAGCTTGTCTCTGCCTAGATTTACAACTTCAACTTTTAGGAGAATCATACCCATCAGTTACGGATGCGTTAGTAATTGTAGTTACTGTGCTGTACGGTTTGCTAGAGGAAAGCTGAGAAGTCACAGTATCAGCGAAATTGTTGATCACATAAAAAAGGCTGTAGAGGAGGGAATATCCGAAATATGGCTCACTGCCCAAGACCTATCCTGTTACGGCGAAGATATAGGTGTAACCCTGCTAAACCTCCTGGAACAAGCGGTAAAGGTCAAAGGAAAATTTTACATTCGCTTAGGAATGATGAACCCAAGTTACGTGAACCGGTTACTTCCTGATCTAATAAAAATGTACAAAGAAGAGAAAATATTCCAATTTCTCCATCTACCTGTACAAAGCGGCGATAATGAAGTTCTAAAATTGATGAATCGGAAGTATAGTGTAGAGGAATTTAAACAGATAATTTCCTGCTTCAGAAGTGAACTACCTAGGATAACAGTTTCCACAGACATAATCTGCGGTTTTCCAGGAGAGGATGATGGCGCATTCAAACGATCTATTAGACTTCTTGAAGAAGTTAAACCAAATATAACCAACTTGTCGAAGTTCCATCCACGTCCAGGTACACTTGCCGAGAATATGAAACCGGTTTCAAGTTCGATTGTGAAGAATAGAAGTAGGCGATTAGCTGAGCTATCCCGGATGATTTCGTTGAAGAAGAACAAAGAGTGGCTTGGCTGGGCTGGAGATGTATTTGTGGATGAGGTTGGTAAATATGGCACTTACATGGGGCGGAACTTCGCCTACCGGCCCGTAGTTGTGAATAGTGAAGATAACATCTTGGGGAAGTACGTGTCTGTCAAGATCAGTGGAGCTTTTCACAATTATCTGAAGGGAGACGTTTTGTAGGGGTTATGTCTCAAAAAAGGTTCGCAAAAACTTGTATCTATAAAAATCTAAAAATTCACTTTTTTTATCAGTTATTTGACATATTTTTGTTTATGCCCTGAAACCCCTTGTGCACATCCTTATATACAGATGCATCGTTGGTATTCAATTGTGATCACTATTTGATTACGCAATGAATATTATTTGATGTACGCTAATAGTGATGTCAACGGAGGTAGAGGCCAATGAAAGCAATGTCATGTCTCGTAAGGGCCGACAACTCAATTCACAATAAAGGAGGAATAGACTTGTTCGATATGGAAGCGTCTATACCGAAATTAAAGAAAAGAGTAATTGTAAGTCTCAACCTAGATCAAATGGAAGATGGTTTCTAAACCCTCAGTTTATTTTTTAACTTAACCCTTATTTCTATTAACCTATCAATAGTGGAAATTACATCTCCTTCTGCCTTTGTTTTTCCATCTCTTACTGCCTTCAGTACATCATCCGCATCTTCTGTGGCCACATCAATCAGAGTATAGGCTTTACCTATAGTAGCCAAAATATGCGAGTCACTTCCTCCTGTTTGGGATAACCCTAGACTCTCAGCTAACTTCTTAGCCTTCTTTATCGAAGATGCAAAAATCAGATGAGAATTCACCGTTTCAACAGCATCTGTTTTCAATTGCTTTAGAACATCATTTTTAACGCTATTGCGGAGAAGGCTTCCTGGATGAGCAACTACTGCTACCCCACCCATGCTGTGAATCTTCTCAACTGTCTCGAAAGCAGAGAGCCCCCTAGCTATCGGGTTTGTTACACCTAACCCCAAAATATGGCCATCGTGGGAGCTAACTTCAATTCCCGGTATGACAATTAGACTAGATTTTCCAGGAATTTTTCTATGAGCTTCAATGGAGTTATGATCGGTTATAGCAATTCCATCCAAGCCTACGTTCTCTGCCCTCTTAATGGCTTCTTCGACAGTGATAGAGCTATCCTTCGAATATGTAGTGTGAATGTGTAGGTCAAATTTTAGTTGCATTAACGATTTTCACTCAAATCTTTTTTTGAAAAAGGTAACTATGTCAATTTTTCATCAGTTTCTCTTTAATTTCACTTAACGCCGCTTTCCTAAATACCGGTTTAGGTTTTTTAATTCTATGGCCTGATGAAAGCTCTTTGACTGCTTCATCCCACTTTTGGTCGTGAATACTTGTTGGTAGATTTAGAAGGCTCCATATTTCTTC
>JBDRNN010000025.1:0-4610 GCA_043811145.1 Candidatus Bathyarchaeota archaeon | reverse complement strand
TAAAAACAATCATAGAAATATCTAGCTAAATTCTTAAACTATCATTCGTTAGAAAGGCCAACTGAAATGAAGTTTTATGATGTGTCAATACCTATAAGGAAAGGAATGACGGTTTACCCAGATAACCCTGAGCCTTCGATTGATAGGTATTCATCCATACCTCAGATAAAGGTCAATGAATCCTTGATAACATTGGGAAGCCATACTGGCACACATGTAGATTCCAAGCTTCACATTCAAAATAACACTGACGGCGTAGAGGCATTTACCTCTTGAAAGCTTTTATGGAAAATGTAAGGTCCTAGACCTGACAAGTGCAGAGAACGAGATCCATAGAAAAGATCAGGAGAATTTTAAGATTGAAAAGGGTGATAGTTCTTCTAAAAACTAGAAATTCAAAACTAGGTTATGGAGATTTTAGAAGAAATTATACCCCTATCAAGCTGGATGCTGCAGAATACTTTGTAGAAGTTGGGGTCCATGCTTCTTAACGAATAATTTTATGCCCTTTATTGTCTCTTGAAAAATCCCAGGTATGTCCCAATATAGTGAATTAAAAACTTGAATTTTGTTATTTGGAAAATGATGTATTGCATCTAATTCTAGCTTCAATTTATCAGGTTTAAGTAAGCCATAAAAAACTCGACCTGAACTTGCACCTAAATCGATTCCTAGGAACTTTTTTCGCGAGCGTTTCATATTATTTCACGTGGCAGAGGAAATGTGAAGACAAAGAAATAGGTCTTGGTTATAGCTCATTTTTTTTCTTGTTTTCTTCTCTTAGAAGTCTATCCAGCTCAACAGCTGCATTGATCAGTCCGATATGAGTAAAAGCCTGAGGAAAGTTTCCCAACATCTCACCTGATGTTAGGTTGGTTTCTTCAGCGAAGAGACCAAGATGATTGGTATATTTTAACATCTTCTCAAAAGTTTTTCTAGCATCTTTCAGTCTACCCAATAAACTAAGGCAACGAATAAACCAGAAACTACAGATGTTAAAGACCCCTTCCTCCCCAGTTAACCCGTCGGAGGCTTTATACCTGTAAACAAAACAGTCTACACCAAGTTCCTTATAGGTTTGGTCAACTGTCGATATTACACGGTAATCGTCGGCTGGCAAGAATTGAACTAGAGGGATTTAAAAATTGCTGGCATCCATCTCGCTACTTCCATAAGATTGTGCAAAGGATCTTTTTTCGTCATTCCAGCCCTTTGACAGTAAATCATTTTTTGTTTGCTCTCTAATTTTTCTCTGGATCGATACTCATCACATGGGCAAATGTTCTTGTCTCCATAGCGAATTATAAACCATTCTTCTTCATCTTTGGCGAGTTTAAATTCCGCCACGACCTTGCCATCGTTTAACTTCAGGGGAATTTTTGCAGACAAAGTTAAGGTTTCATCAGAGTTCTTTGCAATAACACCATTAGGTTCTACATCAAGAATTGTTTGGGCGCGAGCATAGTCAAATCTAGGTTTGAACTCAATTTTTAGTTGAACTTCTCCCTCATTGCAACGTATTTTTCTGTGTATTCCATGAAATTCAATACCTTCACTTGATGTTGTTTTATGAATGGACATAAAGTCTGTTAAAACCATCTTCCCAGTTTCTGTAGTAAAAATCGTTTCTAGAATGGCTGTATCTTTTATGTAAGTCTGGCTTGTATCTTTCAAGTTTAGAGGGGAGATGCTGAAATTTCCGCCTTTTGCATAATCTAATATTGATGCGAAGACGCTAGGTGAGTCAAAATGAGGAAGACAACACCCGTCGATATACCCGTCGATACTCACCAGTGCAGCGGTGTGTAAGTTACCGATTATTCCATAGGCGCTAATAGGTTTGTAGCCCATAATTGTTAATCCTCAACCAATTTTCTACATACTTTGCTACATATATTAGAGGTTAATTCTAAAATTAACTAGTGGATTTGAATTTTAATGAAAAGTGTAGCTTATAATTATGTCGCCAAAACTGGTCATTTTTAATCAAACTTTCCCGTAAAAGTTTGTGGTGGACCGACGGGGATTTGAACCCCGGACCTCCGCCTTGCGAAGGCGGCGTCCATACCAAACTGAACTACCGGCCCATAGCTTGATTTCTGTTTTAGATGAGTGATGGGCCGGGAGGGATTCGAACTCTCGACCTTTCGGTTTCTGCGAGAGCAAACAAGCTCTTATCAGCCGAACGCTCCAGCCAAGCTGAGCTACCGGCCCACCTTAAAAATCTAGAACCAACATTTCAATTAAAGATTTTCGCATCAAACCGCCAATCCGCTTATTAGTGTATTAATATATAGTCGTTTAACCAACAAAATTTCTAAAAACGAAAATCATTATTGGAATCGGGGAAAGAAATGCAGTCCACCAGCAACAAAGTAAACCCGTTTAAGCCGAGAATAGAGGAAAAAAGATGGGATCCTAAGAGGGAACTCTCAATATTTGAGATGTGGGAGAAAGAGGGAATCTATAGATTTGATAAAAATGCAGATAAACCGATATTTTCTATCGACACGCCTCCACCTTATGCGTCAGGCAGATGGCATGTTGGAGGCGCAACTCATTATGCCCAGATAGATATGGTTGCAAGATTTCATAGGATGAGGGGGTATGAAGTGCTCTTCTCCTTCGGTATTGACCGAAATGGTTTACCAGTTGAGGTGGAAGTTGAAAAGAAACAGAACATGAGCGCTCATGAAATGCCTCGAGAAAAGTTCGTTGCACTATGTAAAGATTTTCTGGATCAGGTTGAAAGCGAGATTATTTCAATGGCGAAGAGGCTTGGGATGAGCTGTAATTTTGAGGGTTTGTATAGAACGGATAGCCCCAGTTATAGAAAGGTGACTCAGGAGACATTTATTGAGTTATGGAGAAAGGGTTTAATTTACGAGGACGATAGACCAACAAACTGGTGCCCTATCTGCGGAACTACCATAGCTGATGCAGAGATAGAGTATGTGGATTTTACGACAAAGCTGAGTTACATCCGATTTAGAGTGAAAGAGGGAGGGGAACTCATAATTGCTACAACCAGACCCGAATTAATATGCACCTGTGCCGTCGTCATTTACAATCCAGAGGATGAACGATATAAGGATCTCGAAGGGAAACATGCCATCACACCCATATACGAAACGGAAGTTCCTATAGTCGCCAACAGCTATGCCAAGCCTGAATTTGGAACAGGAGTAGCGATGATCTGTTCCTTTGGAGATTATACTGATGTTAGACTTTTCCGTGAGTTGGGTTTGAAACCTAAAATCGCAATAACCAAGGATGGAAAGATGGATGAAATAGCCGGGCCTATTAAAGGATTGCCCGTAAAGGCGGCGCGAGAGCGCATAATCTCAATTCTTAAAGATGTAGATCTGTTGACAAAGGTAGATACAACCAGTCACAACACGCCTATTTGTTGGAGGTCTAAAAATCCTATAGAGTTCATCGGGATGAAAGAATATTACCTAAAACAACTTCCATATCTTGAAGACCTTATAACAGCTACAGACAGGATGACTTTCCACTCAGAGGATTCGAAACAGCTTTTGCTAAACTGGATAAACTCAATAAATACTGACTGGCCTATTTCAAGGAGACGTTATTATGGCACCGAGATTCCAATATGGTATTGCAAAAATTGTGGAAACCCTCATCTGCCAGAACCTGGCGGATATTCTCAGCCTTGGAGGGAAAAAGCCCCCTTTTCTCAATGCGAGTGCGGTTCAACCGAATTCACAGGAGAAACAAGAACCTTTGACACATGGATGGACTCAAGTATCTCCCAGCTGTATATTTTAGGATACAAACAAGATGAAAGACTCTTTACGCGAGCTTTCCCCTGTAGCTTAAGACCTCAAGGAGCAGACATAGTTAGAACCTGGCTTTACTACTCAACTCTCCGAACATATCAGCTTCTTTCAACCCCACCCTTCCAGAATGTTAGGATTTCAGGGATGGGCTTAGATGAGAAGGGTGAAGCCATGCACAAATCTAAAAAGAATATTGTTTGGACTGAACCAATCGTTGAGAGGATCGGAGCTGATGCTTTCAGGTTTTGGGGAGCTACTGAATCCAAGCTTGGATCAAACTACAGGTTCAGTCAAGAAAGACTCGAAGGTTCATACAGATTCATAACAAAACTTTGGAATATTTCACGGTTTATTTCATGTTTTGACTTTACCACAATAGAATTTAATCTTGCCACTTTAGACAAACTGATTTTAGCTGAACTAAATGAAGTTATTAAAAAATGTTTAAGTGGATACGAAGATATGGACTTCTTTGTACCAGCTCAGGCTTTGCGAAGTTTTGTTTGGAGCCTTTTTGCAGACCACTATGTCGAAGCTGTAAAAGCCAGAGCCTATAACGTAAACAAGACTTTCAGCATGAGAGAGCAGAGGGGAGCATGGTATACTCTTCACACATGTATACAAACAATTCTGAAACTTCTAGCACCCATTTGTCCATTTGTAACAGAAGCAATTTGGCTTCAAATCTACTCTAAAACAAGCATTCACAAGGAAAGAACCCTTGAACCCAATCCTAACTGGGAGAACGAAATTAAGACAGTGACACCTATTTTTTTAGAGTTTAATTCTGTTGTCTGGAAATTTAAG
>JBDRNN010000024.1:0-9275 GCA_043811145.1 Candidatus Bathyarchaeota archaeon | reverse complement strand
ACCACTCTGATAGGCTTTGACTTTGATCTCAGCATGAACCTCGTCTGGAATATTTAACATATACTTCATACTTCTATTATACTTACTACTTTTATAATGTAAAGCTAAACTGCTGCGAATCTATTCCAGACAGTATCAACTGCTTCTTTCTTGACTCTTGGCTCTCTAAAGCCCATTGCTAGGTATCTCATTGCATCTGCGGCATGAGATGACCAGTCATGCTTAGGATGATTCTTAAACACCTTAGCTTTCTCGTCCCATTCTTTGTGATAGTTCTCAAGCGCTCTAACAAGCTGAAAACACCTCTCTTTATCGAACCATATCCTCGGAAATATCCTTCTTACTTCCTGAACGCCGTTATTTATCTCATGCTTTTCTACTATTTCTGTTCTCAGTCCTCCTTCTCTGAATTGGTCTTCTATGGTTTTGTTTGATTCAAGCCGTTTATGAGTAGCATCGTGAGGCAAATAAGTAGTGCCATACCTGTAGCCATAATCATCTAAAACTTTTAAATAATGCTCTACTCCTACACCTGAATATTCGTAGAAATCCACTACATGAAGCTCTTTTCCTACTGTTTGCATGAAAATAATACTCGTTGCATCATTGCGTCCAAGATCGAGAAAAAGGTCTACTGGTATGTTCGGATTAACTGGTACAGCACAAATTCTACCCTCTGATCTGGCTTTGTTTACATAATCAGCATAATAAGAGCCTAGAGTGCCGATATCAAACGAGCAAAAGTATTCCTGCATGATCATCTCCTCAGACTTCCCCTCAGCTCTCTCAGCGTCCATATCTTCACGATTAAGCACGCTTGTGTCATCTATGGTTAGCAGTTCACAGAACCAGTCTTTATTCTCCTGAGCGAAGTTGTATAAATCATAAAAATCATTCTTCCCGTTAGGTGTTGAGTTAAAGACTGCCCAACCCTTATTTACTTTGAGAATCGGTGAAATAACATCCCAAGCATTAGGGTTCTGGTAAGCATACTCACTAAACACACATCCTCTGGGATTCGTCCCCCTGATTGAGTCGTAGTGATCTGTACCTATAAGCTGAATAATCGAAGACCCTCCATTGGCTTTGATCTCTATTTTTAATTCCGAAGCGTTTACTGACTTGGTTATCTCTTTTGGTATGTAGTCTAAGAACTTCTTGCCGTCAATAGTCATGCCATCCCAGATGATTTTCTTGGCTTGTGTGAAAGTCGGTAGTAGGTAGTAGTATATTCCTGGTTCTACTACTGCCTTCTTTATCATCATGTTCCATAGCACAATATCCTTTCCCGCTCTTCTGTGCCATACACAACAAGCTCTCTTAACTCCTGAATCAATCGCCGCTAGTAGAGGTAGTTGGTACAGTCTTGGCTGGAAGTTGTAAGGTAGAGTGATCTCCATAAGCTATGGTGTTTATTGTCAAAGTCTCTCCACCCGGGCCTGTTAATTCTCTGCGGGCTAGTTTTGGTTTGAAATATTCAAGTATCTTCAAATAAGTATCTGCATAATCTTTCTCTTCACAGGTATTCAAATAAGTAACTAATCTCTCAGCTCCTTGTGTAGTTAAAAACTCACCAATAGCTTCCCACTGCTGAGTCTTTACATTCTTAGCACCCGGTGGTCTTCCTGAGCTATAAGTGTTTCCTTTTGGAGCAGCCATTGCCTAAAAGTTAAATTAAGTTTTAATATAATTGACTAAATATCTAAATAGTTTTCTAAGTAGTTTGAGATGATTGGAGCCTCTTGTTTAAGCTGTTGAGTACTCTGTATTGCTTCCTGAATATTAAAATAACTCCCCTCTGGTATCAGGGTTATTCTTCCGACTCCCGAAATTGGATTAAATTCCCTTTTGATAATCATCGACTTTATTATACTTTGTCTTTTGGATTGAGTAAAGCTTTGTTATTGTGTGAGGTTAGTCTTTCTAAATTTTTCCATTAAATCCAGTATTTTCTGTACCGCTTCGAATCGTTCAGAAATTTCCCATCCCTGAGGATCAACCTTAGTACCATACCACTCTATTATTTCAAGTATTTCTTTCTTCATAGCTTTAATTATTTAATGGTTTTTCTTAAATCTGCTCCAGTATTTACTCTTAATGTACGGCAAGATTCTCGATATGTGAATCATCTTAGAAGACGAAATATCCTCTTTTGTTGTCGAATTGGACTCCTTTGATGTTTCCTCCTGCTGGGCCATGACGATTCTTTTTAAGTAATAATTTAACATCGACTATTGGTGGTGCATTTTCTCCTATCTCTCTATAAATTTCAATGGCAACATCAGCACTTTCGGCAATAGCACCTGACCCCTTAAAGTCCATAATGTTCTTAGCACCTCCTTTGTAAGATTCTTTTGTCACTTGAGAAAGGCCAATTATCGGAATCATTTTCTTGATCGCCATTTCTTGTAGAAGATTTGAGGTTGCAGTAGCCTCATCATAATAACTTTTACCCCCCCTGACGAGCTGTATGTAATCAACTACTACAATCTCAGCCTCAGTATTTTCTAGATGTGATCTTAACTTGTCCACTGTTCTAATATTTTCTGTGACGGTAAAAGGAAGATCAATCAATTCACCAATGGCTTGCTCAAACTTGATCTTATTCTCAGTGGCATGAAGCCATGTAATTCTCTCAAGGAGTTGCTTTGCACTCATCTCCAGCGAAATAAATTCCACTTTCTTTTTGGCAAGAATTGCACGTTTGACCATTTGCAGTGTTAAGGTAGTTTTTCCCATATTCGTTGCACCTGCAATCACCCAAAAATGACCATCTTGAAATTGCTTCGTTACCCGATCCAACTCAGAAATGCCAGTAGGAAAGCCTTTTGTTGTTTCATTTGCATAATCATTCGCAATCTCTTCAAAGTGATCTGCTAATCTCGATTGACTTTTCTCATGTTTGGTTTCGATATCATCAAATTCTTTTAAAGCGTGCTTGTAATCACCACCTTGGTTTAATGCTTCATGTGCCTTGTTAAGTACAGCATTACCCTTAGCCTGTTTCCATTCATCAATCAAAGCCTCCTTCAAATAATCAATCCGAATCGGCAACCAAGTGTCCTCTAAAGCAAGAATGCCAATCTTATCCAGCAGATAGAGCAATTTATCTAATTTTTTAGGATGGTAATCTAAGCCAATTTTGATTTGTCTGTAAGCTTCTGCGGCCTCCTCAGTGTGAAACATCTCAGGTGAAATTTGCTCAAAGAGCTCACAACATTCAGAATTTCGATACCAACTAAGCCAGATGATTTGTTGCTCGGTGGTCATATTACGGTTGGTAATTCAGTAGAATCTACAAAACCTGAAATTTTAGCGGAATCTTTATCCCACCGAAAACCAGATGCTTCCTCACGTTTTAGAACACCTTTAACGAAAGCTAAAGTTTTTACTCCTTTTAGTACTGAGATTTTCATGGCTTCGATCAGGTTCTTATCACCGTAAGTTTTCTCTAGTGATTCGAGTTCCTCTAAGATGGTTCTGTTTAAAGTTGTGCTTAGGTTGTTTTCGTAAAAGTTGATGACGCTAGTAGCTGCTTTCTTTTGTCTTTCTTTTGTGTGTTCAACCCCTTTAACTAGTTTGAACGCCCTACCTTTAACTAGTAAAGGGTCTTTAACTAGCCACCGAGAATAGTCTTTGTTTAAGCCATATTTACAACCTACTGGTAAAACCTCTTTAACTAGTAAAAGGTGTTTAACTAGATAGTTTAACCAGAACACAATAGTTGGCCTGCTACAACCTATTGCTTTTTGAAATTGAGTAATAGAAATTAAATCGACCTTTTTTTTAAAGCCCCACGTCTTCCTTATTACAAATAAGCAAATTTTTAGTGGAAATTCTGAACCAAAATTATAAGAGAGTAAAGCCATCATTGTTTCGTGGTTTATTTGAGTGTGGCCATTCTCTGCTTGAGGATTCGCCATGTTTGTTTTGAATATAAAATAGACCTGAGAGGTGGCCTCAAATGATAACTCATTTCAAGGGCGGTGACCGAAGCCACCATCTCAAGTCTATTTAAGAGTATCATATTTGGTCACCACAAACATAATATCTTAAATTCCCCTAAAAGTAAACCTTATTTTTCACACGCACATAATTTCACCATCTTGCCTGATTGTTTCGGAAAAGATACTTGCAAAACGATTGTGTATTCAGAACCACACGATTTGCACTTAGGTAGCTTTGGTTTGATGCTCTTATTTTTCACAGTTTGAACACTTATGATCTGGTTCGTCTTTCCAAGTATAACACCAGAACTCCTCAGTGAAGTCTAATCCTTCCTGGTTCAGTAAGTCCATATTAGCCAGCCATTCTAAAACTGCATCAGCTTCTTCTGACGTTGTTTCCAGCCAGTTCATCAATCCCTCTGGTGTAGGTTCTTTTCTCAAAGTAATCTTATTATACCAGAAAACCCCCGAAGGGGCAATGCACTTTCTGTAAGATATACGATCTTAGCTAGCAACAAGAACTTAGCTGTAGAGCCGTCTTGCCAGATACCACCTCTACTTAGGTGTGCATTGTAGGCTTTAAGATTGTAACTCCTTTAACCTGTTTTTGTAAACCTGTATTTGCTCTCTAAGATCAGGCATTGACCATTTAACAGGATCATTACGATGTTCCTCAAGCCATTCAACCCTCTCAATACCTATTTTATCGATGAGATTAGGGCGATATTCATGAGGATTTCCTCGCTTGTTTCGGTTGCAGTGAAAAGAACATTGAGCATTTATGTTGTCTTCGTTAAAGCGTACTGCTGAATAAGTGGAAGGTATAAAATGGCCTCCATCAAGTTTTTTAAGAGGATACCACTTACCACACGAGATACAATTACCACCATCCTCATCGCAATCTCTTAGCTTGCAGTATTTATTTACTAATTTTTGAAGATCGCTTTTTAACTTTCCTAGTGTTTTCTTTTTTCTTGGCATTCAAAAAGTTGTTACATTCTTCATACATCCATGCTAGATAATACGCATACACCTCATCGGTTTCGATTGTGTGATTTATTCCACTTCCAACCAGAGACTCAAAGCATATGTGAGAAAGCTCATGGATTAGTACAGATGGATTATTTTTTTCAAGCCATAGAAAGTGAAACTCATCTGCATTCTCATCAAAGGCAATCACTGTTTTACCATCTGAATTAATCTTTTCAACCTCATAATCACATTTAGTTTTTACAAATTTTATAAACTCGTCAATATCACCAACACAAAACCAGAAGTTTTCACGGAATACTGGATCAGTAATGAATTTAGTTCTTAGTTTCTTCATTTGCTATTCCTTTTAGGGTAATTTATTTTAGCTGGCTCTGAGCCTCTGCTTTCTTTTTTTCTTTTCTCATAATCCTCTAAGTATTCAGAGTATTTCTTGGGCTTTTTAAACTTTGGTTTTTGAAACTCAAAAGGTATGTTCATATTTATATTTTAGCATTTCATTTACAATCTCTACACACCCCCCACTCCTCTTCTAGTGATCCCATAGGATTACCACAGCCACAGTATATCTCACATTTACATGGGTCTTTTTTAAAACAACCTTCACCTGCTTCAAAGCAATCATCACAGGTAGGTCTTCTGTCTTCGGTGATCCAGTCTATTTCCAGATCACATGAGTGACAATTAGTAACGTGTGTGTCCATAATATTTAAGTTAAACGGTTAATTTGTTTACCTTCGAATGACAGAAGCGTCCTAAGACCGTCATGCCTTCTTTCTAAGAGGTCTTTCATTGCTTTTACCTGTAAGGACATACCCCTAGCCTTTTTTTCGGCTCTAATGTGATCTATGAAAGCCTGAGATGCCTCTGCCTTTGATTGCTTATATGCCTCTGAGCCTTCAAACTTATCTTTTTCCTCAGCCACTACGAATTTACGTTTAGCGTCCAAGTATTCTGAGTTGGCTATTTCTTTTGCATATCTTCCTACCTCATCTCCTTCTTTAGGTAGAATAAGATCATCTAGCTCTTCGAGTGTTGAATAGATTTCCTCCTGTAAAGTCTGTACGTCTTTCATACAATAGGGATTAAGTATCTAACATGTCCCAATCTTCACCAAGCGTGACATTAACTGTGTCACTTAATGTCCTAGCTTTTTCTATCCGTTTCTCACGCTTCACTTCCTGCTTAGCTTGTTTAATAGTTTTCTTGCCTTGCTTCACCAATTCAAAGCTTTCTTCTGGTATCTCAGTCATTTGCTGCCAGTTGCTTGATTGCTTTTTGGTGATACCCATCTTAGCCAAGGTAGGTGTTTCTTGCGCCAGTGCCCGCATGGTACCAGCGTCACCACCTTTATGCTTTGGAGTTTCTTTCAAAAATTCTCCAGCTTTTCGTTGAGCAGCAAACTTAATAGAACGGGCATACATTTCAGCTTCCTCACCTAGTTTCACTTTCTTGGCATAGAGTTCAGCCAACTCAGCTTGTTTAATAATTGGCAGGACATCCTTAACAGAGTTAACCTCTGCTAAGAGTTGCTTTGCTTGATCTAATTTTATTAGCGTTTGATTTTCCATAGTGTTGACTTAAATTACAATCTTATGCTACACTACTTTCGCAAACTAATCAAGAATATAAATGGATAAATTCAAACAGTTATTTAATAAGTATGGTATTAGCCAGCGTAAGGCTTGTGACCATTTAGGTATATCAAATGGCTACCTGAGCGATATACTAAGTGGCAACCGAAAACCCAAGTATAAGGAGGAATTGAAATCATATTTACGCAACTTGTCAAGTGATATTGTGAACATTCTATAACTTTCTGCTTGCATTATTTCGCAAACTCCTGTAATATGGAAGATGCCACCAAGAGAAACCTACTCAGCCTACAGGCAAAATGAGTCACTCGCTTCTCTAAGGTCACCAACTTAATTACTTCACTATATAAATAATGCTAACTAGTGGAAATCCAGAAGAAGGCAGAAAGATCGTTCAAAAGATTTGGGATGCCATGCCTAACAAGACCTACACCAAGAAACAAGTACAGGAATTTGTAGATCGTACTGTTTCAGAGGTAACTCATAACGGTCTAGGAGCTTACGAACAATCTAACTCACTTACTTGCTATGAAGATCGATACAATTAAAGCAAGGGTTAAACCTAACGCTTTCGGGACTCCAGTCCCAGACCCCACAATGAACTGGCAACCTCACTTAGAGAGAATCAAAAGTAAAGAAAGTCTAACGAATATTCTTTATAGGGAATCTATGGGTCAGAACAGACTAAAATTCTACGGAGACCCGGGAGATAGAAACGATCAAAGTGAAAGACTAGCCGATAGATATCTCAACAATCACAATATTCCTGAAGGAAAAATAATTGATAAACTCTTATAATATGATAATTGACCTAAACGAAAAATACAGACTCAGCACTCAGGATAGTAATAATATTGTCCTAGAAGCTCTAGGAACGTCTAAAAATACTGGTGAGCCATATTATACCTCTGTGTACTATTACAGCTCTCTAGGGAGTGCTATGAGGTCAGTTTTAGACGATAGCAAGATAGTAGTGGACATGGAAACCGCAGAACAGTTTACTGAGTGGCTAGATAAAATGAAAGAAATAATTAACCAGATCAATCATGGAAAACATCAATAAGGCTCTTAAAACAGCCACAATCACAGTCAAGGTCAAGAAGGTTTTCGAACCTAAGCTCGACAATTACGGCAACAATAAGATGAATAGCATAGTTACCTATAACGGAGTTGATTACTACGCTTCCTTTAAGGAGAACCTATTTCATCTTGTTAAAGAGGGAAACGAGATTTTAGGTACCAGAGAAAGCTATCAAGGAGCCTTTTATTATAAGTGGCACGAAGCTGAGGCAAGCGAAGCTACCAAAACATTCGAGCGTGCGACAGCTGAACCAGTAAAAGACGGCTACCAAGAAAAAGTAAGTAGAGGTGCAAGCTACAATCTAGCTTTTCAATTTTGCCTAAAGGAATTCGACATGAAGTTACCAGATATGCTAAGGCAAGTGGAAATTTGCGCTGAACAGATCACTAAACACCAAAGTTCATTTGTAAATAAAACCTAACACAAAAGCTCATGAAAGAAGCTCATTTACTTATCATTGCAGGAATCTCAAGTATGATTCTTGTCCTGATACTACATTTATTCTCTCAATACTTGACCTCGGTTACTCCTATTGTCTAACTTATTATTAATTCGTATAACATGACACGGACAATCAAATTTAGAGCGTGGGATAAAAAGAACAAGAAGCTATTACCAGTTACAGGCTTTAATAATATGGATTATTCTGATGATAACCAGTTTAATTATATTTGTACTGGTGGTGATGGGCTTATTCAAAAGAAGGATTATGAACTTATGCAATTCACTGGCCTCCTAGACACAAAAGGAGTTGAGATATATTTTGAAGACTATGTTGAAGATGGAGTTGGACAGGTGTGGATAGTGAAATGGAATAAAACAGAAATATCCTTGCTTAATATTGCGACTGGTGATATAATGAGCATGAGAAATGGGATAGCAGTAAAATCAAACTTTTATGAAAACGCCAACAAACTTACTCCTCAATACACGGAAATACCGAAGCACTCCTAAAGGTGTACTAACTAACATGTATAACCACATGGGTAATCGTCATAAAATAGATTTTTCTCTAAAGGAGTTTCATGATAGATATTTGGGTGATAAAAAGTTTATTCGCCTAATGAGAGAGTGGAAATTGAGCAATTATAATAAGCAATTAAAACCATCATTAGACAGGATAGATTGCAAAAAAGGGTACACAGTTAAGAACACTCAAATGATTACATGGGCTGAAAATCGCTACAAACAATCACTTGATGGGAGAAGGGGTAGGAAGGGTGTTGTTCTACAGCTACTAGGAGAAAAGATTGTAGCTAGGTATTCATGCCAAAGAGAAGCTGTGAAAAAAACAGGGCTATCTCAAGGTTGTATGAGCATGGTTTTGAATGGGGCAAGACAGACAACTGGTGGATATAAATTCATATACGAGAATCCTGAACTACTTAAATAATTTATTATTAATTTATTAACATGACTAATACACTTGGTTACTTACTAATAGTAACATCAATCATTTACTTGGCCATTGCCACGATCGGCATGTTTATATTTGTTGATCTGGACTGGACAATGTTCTCAGTAGGAGCTGCTGGTATTACTGGCGCTCTTATAGCTTATTTACTTAACGAATAATTATGAAAATCCTTAAATGGTACTCACCAATCTGGTTGAGTATATGTACATTGTTTCTGTTCCAAGACTTTGACGATACAGCATTGT
>JBDRNN010000023.1:0-7925 GCA_043811145.1 Candidatus Bathyarchaeota archaeon | reverse complement strand
CATTCATCGGAGTTACTCCATATTTTTTGAATTCTTTCAGCAACGCGGGATGGGTCGCAGCTCCGTAAACTTTAGGTTTATCGACAGGCTTATCGATCACATAAGCTGCCATTGCAAAGAGCTTTTTAACCTTAAACTTCTCAGCTCTACGTAAAACTTCGTTAGCAACCTCATGTTGACCTTCCGTTGAGCCTGCCTGCGTATTTCCAGTGAAAATCAGCAGATCATTCTTAGATCCTTTATGACCGTAAAAATCATTCTTAAGCAACTCAACTGTGCCATCCTTTTTAATCAAAACATAGGAAGGAAATGTGTCAGAATAAAGCTCTTCAAACAGCTCTGGTTTCAGTTGTTTAATGAGATAATCTGCAGAGAGTTTTGCAACATAACCAGCACCGGGCAGACCCGTAACCAAGTATGGGCTGTTAAGTTTTGGTTCTTTACGAAGTTTTGATTCCATGAAATTCTCACTTTAAAGGTTATAATTCAGGGATATTAGTAGAAATTGTCTATTTTTCAGGGATAAACCATAGTAGCGGAAGTATATCATTTTATCTCTGTATAGTACTCAGAGAATGCAGGTTTGCAGACGCACCATATTAACAAATCTTTCTTGCCGGTATTCTCGACTGTGTGCCAAGATTTCTTTGGGATAAGGATGCTGTCTCCTTTTCTAATATCCTTGATCTTGCTGTTTATTTTGATTTGCCCGTTACCTTGTTCTATTAGGTAGATTTCTAGAAAGGTATGGTTGTGTTCTAAGGTTTTGCTGTTTGGTTTAACTACTGCGCGTGCGAGACTGATTTCCTTTGTTCCAGTTGTTTTCAGACCGATTGTCTCAACTATTTCAGAGCCATCTACAGCTTTGAATGGTTTAAAATCTTTGAGATTTGTGATAATCATTTTCATTCAGCTTACTTGATGTCTCATTGGTAGAGTGATATAAACTTCTAAATTGACCGGTCGTAGGTTTTCTCAGCTGTGGGGGGAAAGAGACATTCTTCTTTCACCAAGTTCACCTAATACCAATGAAACTGGAATGTTGGATATTTGTTTTGAGAAGAGAACCACTAATCGATGTATTTTAAAAGCTGAGCCAAGTCAGTGATAAAGAGGTCAGGGTTCTCCTCGCGCAAATGTTCTGCAGTGGATAGGCCTGTGGGTATAGCAACCGTCTTGATACCGGCAGCGTTCCCTGCTTGAATATCGGAGGGGCTGTCTCCAACATATAAACATTCATCTTTTTTTATACCGAAAGCTTCTATGATTCTTTCAAGCCCGTCTGGATTGGGTTTATTTTTAACATCCTCTTTCGCGAGAGATATGTCAAAATAATTCTTCAAACCAAGTCGATTAATGGCGCTTTCTAAAGGTCGCCTCGGAGTTGTGGTAAACAACCCCAACTTGACTCCTTTAGATTTGAGAACTTTCAATACATCTTTAACATTAGGGAGAAGCTCACAATCTGTCTTACAAAATTGAATATACATATCGAATATATCTTGTTCAACATCCCTTACAGCAGAATCAAGTACATCAGTTGTAACACGCATAATCTCAGCAACAGGACGACCTGCCATTCTGCCCAATAAATCGGCATTAACAAGTGGCAGATCTCGCTTTTTCAGGGCATCATTCAAAGCCCGATGGATTAGATCCATCGTGTCAACCAAAGTACCGTCGAAATCAAAGACTACGCCTTTAATCATTATTTCCACTTTATACCACATGTTGGGCAACCAAACTTAGCTTTTTGTGTTCTACCCTGTAGGGAGTTAGCATTGAAAATAAAGAGGCATATAACCGTTAATTTTTCAAGGAAAAACAACATTAAACCTAAATGGGGAATAACGAAAGATGTTAGAGGAGTGCATACAAGCAAACAAAGAATATTCCAGAGTATTTGATAGAAGTAAAATAGCGAAGCATCCGGCAAAGAAACTGGCAGTAGTTACGTGCATGGATACTAGACTTAACATCGAAGATTTTCTTGGACTCAAAACAGGTGACGCACATATAATCAGAAACGCTGATGGGATAGTAACTGATGATGAAATAAGGTCCCTGATCATATCTGCGGAACTTGGAACACAAGATATATTTTTTATAAATCACACTGATTGCGGAATGCTGACATTGAACGAAGATGAGATGAAAATGAAACTTCAGCAGAAGACTGGCGCGGATACAAGTAAGCTTCGATTCTATCCATTCAAGGATTTGAAAGCAAACGTCAGAGAACAAGTAAAAAGAATAAGAGATTCTCCGTTCATTTCAAAGGAAGTCCCAGTATACGGCTTAATTTACCACGTCGAAGACGATGGTCTGGAAAAAGTAGAATAAACTGCTAAAATTTTCTATTATTTTTTCTAGTTGTAAGATATCAGAAGTTCACGTTATAGCCTTACTGGAACTCCATGCTTAGCAAGATACTTTTTTACTTCTCGAATAGTATACTCACCGCGGTGGAACATTCCTGCAGCTAAAGCCGCATCAGCTTTTCCAGATGTCACGGCTTCAAATATATGCTGTGGATCACCAGCTCCACTGCTTGCTATTATAGGGACATTCACCCGTTCAGAGAGTTCTCTTAGAAAAACGATGTCATACCCCTCCTTAGTTCCGTCGAAATCTAGAGAGGATACCATAATTTCTCCTGCTCCCAGTTCGGCGACTTTTTCCGCCCAACGGAAGGCATCCATGCCAACTGGCTGTCTTCCACCATAAATATAGATGTCCCACCAGCATTTTCCCTGAGGTGTGTCCAAAATAACTCTGTTTGAAGCTTGAGGCTCATTTTCAATGTAAACACGTTTTACATCAATGGACGAAACTATACATTGACTTCCGAATGCTCTTGAAGATTCATAGAGAAGTTCAGGCCGGTTCACAGCAGCCGTATTCACCGTAACCCTATCTGCACCTTCAGAAACAATCTTTCGTACATCTTCCACAGATGTAATTCCTCCACCAACTGTAAAAGGAATAAACAACGCATCGGCTGTCCTCCTTACGACATCTATGAGTATATCCCGTTTCTCATGTGAAGCAGTTACGTCTAGGAACACAAGCTCATCGGCACCTTGCTCATCATATCGAGAGGCAAGCTCGACAGGGTCTCCAGCGTCCTGGAGATTTTTGAAACCAACACCCTTAACGACACGTCCCTGTTTCATGTCCAAACAGGGAATTATCCGTTTTGCTAACATATTCCTTCTTTCCTCAACCTATGCCTTAATATAACGCACAAAATTCTCTAACATCTGTAACCCAACATGACCTGATTTTTCAGGGTGAAATTGTGTTGCAAATACATGCTTTCTTGAAACGACTGAAGGGAATTCTATCCCATATTCGGTTAACGTGTCGATGTCGTTTCTGTTTTCAACCTCAGCATAATAAGAGTGCACGAAATATACAAACGCGTTTTCAGGTATACCGCTACAAAGTGGACTTTCTGGCTTAACAATTTTAAGAGTGTTCCAACCGATTTGAGGAATCTTCACACTTTCTGGAAGACGAATAATTTTCCCATTAAGAACATCTAGACCGTCATATGTTCCGCCCTCCATGCTTGTAGTGAATAGAAGTTGAAGGCCGAGACAAATCCCCAGCAAGGGTTTTCCAGACTCAACCTGATCAAGCAACGTCTCAGAGAGGGGTTTAAGATTCCGCGTTGCATCCTCGAAGGCACCCACACCAGGAAGAACAATCGCGTCAGCCTCACGAATCTCCTCTTTTCGACCTGTTATGAATGCTGTGGATCCAGCTTTTTCAAGACCATTTTCTACGCTTCGAAGATTCCCGAGACCTAAGTCAACTATCACGATTTTTGGCAACTATATCGTTCCTCCACTTTTCTCCTCCTCGGAGATTAAATGTGCTTCACGATTCGAGGTTCTAAAATGTTTCTGGGCATAAATCCTACGATTTGATCGACGAGCTGACCATTTTTGAAGACAAGCAGAGTTGGAATGCTCATTATTCTATATTCAACTGCAATCCGGGGATTTGAATCTACGTTTAATTTTCCAAACAAAACTTTTCCTATATATTCGCGGGCTAACTCATCCACTACTGGAGCTACCATCTTACATGGACCACACCACTCAGCCCAGCAATCCACAACCACCGAAGGATACTTCTGAACCATCCCCTTGAAGGTTGCATCAGTAAATTCAACGGGTATAGACGACCACTCTTCCTTAGGTTCCCCAACCTCTTTGGGGTCGGTAGTCTTGGCTTTACCCATCATCTCTCGGAGCTTCTTCTGCTTGATTCGTTCCAGCTCATCCATCTACACGCATCAACTCAAACGATTTTAAAGCTCAAAATTAAAAAGATTTTGAATATTACAATACTATTAGAAAGTTAAACTAAAAAACCTCTGTGCATTCTCGGTTGTTACACTATCTGCTTCATCGAAGCTTAACTTTTTAATTTGAGCTATCTTTTCAACAACCAACTTAACAGAACTAGGCTCGTTTCTCTCTTTTTCAAGACCGAGCCAAGGGGCGTCTGTTTCCGTAAGAATTCGCTCTAACGGCAAATCTCTTACGATTTTCTTTATCTTCTTACTTGTAAGCAAAGTAGTGTTTACGGAAATGTACCAGTCGTTTTCAATAACTTTATTCAACAACTCTCTTGCTGTAAAAAAATGCATCAAAACATTTTTCATTCTGTAGCTTTCCAAGAGTTCCATCGCTTCTTTAAAAGCTGCTCTTGAATGAATTATCAAAGGTAACTTTATTTTCTCTGACAACTTCATGAACGAAATAAAAAGTTTCTTCTGCTGTTCCCTAAACTCATTTTCCTGAATCTTAAAATCAAGCCCAACCTCACCTATCCCATTAACCTTTTCTCTATTCTTCTCAACCAAATCGATGAAATTATTCTCCGTTTCACCGATTTCTTTTACATAGGTGGGGTGGATCCCTACCGTACAAAATATAAATTTTGGATATTGTTCCACCAACTGCATGGTTGAACTGAAATCTTTTGGATGTGCACAGGAAGTGACCACGGCCTTCAATCCCTGTCTGCATCTTTCTATGACTTCGCCTCTATCTGAATCATAGTCAGGCTGTGTTAAATGACAGTGAACATCAATCATGCAACCAACCTCGCGAAACTACTGAAGGGTCAGGGAATAAATGTTTATTCTACTCGCATTCCATGTTCCTTTAATGCTTGTTTGATTTTCTTGAGCTCATTCTTGATCTCCAGAATTTCTTGACTTAGAACTTCTGGGATTGATGGAAATGGGGGTTTGTGCGGCTCTATTGGTTCTGGATAGATATCGGGTAATCTTCCTTTCCTCTTTCTGGCAAGTCTCTTAGGTGCATATACTTCGCCCATAATGTTTCCTCAAACATTATTTAGCTAGCCTTGATTTTTAACCTTATATTTGCAGAGCGAATATAGTGTGAAAAGTTAAGCCAAGCTTAACTCCTTTGTCGAAGGACAAAACACCGCGCCATGAGTTAGGTGACTGATGTAGACATTTTAGAGGAGCATTATACTATGAAGATAAACGTTTTTCTAAGCGGGCTCAAGAATTAATTTCTGATAGTTTCACCACCAAGTAAAATAAACTTCCGAAATTCACCAATTTCAGAAATCATAGCATCTCCCCCAGGGTGCCGAAATGGGGGCGATCACTATGACACGAATCCAGTGGAGGATTCTCACAATAAAAATATTGATTATTTATTCGTTTCAAGTCTTGATTTCTGAAGTTCAATATTGAGGTAGTCTTCAGGTTCGAATCGGCACATTTTTATGACTTTTATGTCCTCGGGGAGACTGAGCTTGTGTGCTGGCTCGATAAGGATGACTCCGATCTCGTCTTCTTTCAATGTCTGGTTTATTGTATTCACGATATAACCGTCACGTTCCTTGATGCTTTCCTGATGTAGTTCGAGGAGTGTGGGATTGGGCTGGGTTTTTAACATCTCTATCCAGGACTCTGTTTCAGCAACCATCAGCGGATCTTCGGTTGGATGAAGCTCTGCACCATTCTCAACCAGCCACCTAATTAGGGCGTAATCAGGATTCTCAGGATTAAGATGTTTAAATCCTTCTTCTCCACCATGTGATAAACCATCACGGTACACTCTTCTTATGCGTCCTGAAAGGGTTCTGAGCTGTTCTTCTACATACTTCCAGAACTCTTCCTCTTTCTCGTCGAAATCAGAGGGCACCATGTTAGCTAACCTTTGAAACTCTTCCCTGCTGTACATTCTTGGCACATACACCAACATCCGCCCCATCAGTCGAATCCTCCTTTCTTAATTAAGTTTTAAGCTGATCTTCAAGCTAAACTTATTTTAAAACCATATTATTAATTCGTTAAACTCTTCTCGATTTTGTGGTGGGTAGAAAATGGTTGTGTTGATGGTGAAAAAGTTTTACAATCGCAGATTGATGGATTCTATCATTGTCGATGTTTCAGAACCTTTGGACAAAACCATCAGGAGATTGTACAAGAACCCTCGCTTGAAAGGCGTCTTCCTCGTTACGCCAGAAAACAAACTATACGGCACGGTCACCAGGCACGATCTTTTAGGTTTCCTGAGAACTCAGCTGGGAAGCAGCCCATGGTCAACTGATAAGATCGTAGCTATTCTTAAAAAGGCTCAAGCGAAAGAGGTGGTCCATAAGTTCAGCTACGCTGCCTCCTTAACACCTGAAACAAGCATCGACGAAGCATTGAAGGCTATGGTCATGTTGGATTTAGTGGATATGCCTGTGGTGGACAAACAGCGGAAGATCATAGGCGAAATAACCCTTACAATGATACTTAGCGGAATGCTCCAAGCTTCCAGAAATAAAAAAGCTAGAAAATGATTAATGCTTGAAAAAGACAGAACCGACAAACATTTAGCTAACACAATGTTCATGACATGATTCCATCTGGTCGGGTACTGTAACCTATATATGCCTTGATACCAATCATATACTTGACGGAGAGAAATCTGGATGTCTCTTAAGTTCTTCTCAATAAGACTTTTGAACCGATTTACACGAAAGACCGTGGAGAAACATAAAGAGGTATTTGACCGTCTGGCTGACCTTTAAAGTTCATTAACCTATTTTCGTTAAATACTTCAATATGCTTATTCCTTCAAGTGATTTACTTAAGCAGATTCATAGAATCATTATTGGGCCAAAAGGGCATATTGGGATATATGAGCGAAGATATGGTGCAGGGTTGCGTAGATCGCTCCATAACAAATGTCTTTGGTCATGAACCTTTTCCAGACATATTCATGAAAGCTGCGGCACTATTATACGGAATAATTGCATTTCATCCATTCAATGATGGAAACAAGAGAACGGCCCTGATTGGAGTTAGAATTCTACTATATTTCAATGATATGAGTTTACGATACCCCGAGGTAGTGAAAACTTCACTGTAGCAATAGCTAAAGGAAAGATAACGGATACAGCGAAAATAGCTAAATGGTTATTCAAAAACTCCAAGAGGAAGATTCGTCTCAAGGTGCTTAATTGGGCAATCAGCATCGTTTTACGACATCCTTCAAGTAGAGAGGGGTTTGAGGAACAATTTGGGAAAGGGCTCATTTTAGTTGAAGAAAAAGGTCCAAAATACTCAAAAAATAAGAGGAAAACCTTAAACTAAAAAGTCTTCTGGTAATGCAAGGTTTTAACTTCAACGTCCACACTAGCGGATAGCTTATTCTTAATTTTGATGAAAAAAGTAGAATCACAGTGATGCCCCCCAAGGCGCCGAGGTCTTTGAAATCCCCATTAGTGAGTTGATACAATCCTTTCAAGCATTATTCACTACTTTTCGGTGAAAAAACAAATTACTCGGTAAATCGGGAAAACATTAAAACTTTAACGCTGAGATTTATATTGTATGACCACCAGTCTAGCTGACTTACAACAGAGCTATAGTA
>JBDRNN010000022.1:0-6379 GCA_043811145.1 Candidatus Bathyarchaeota archaeon | reverse complement strand
CTAAAGAAAATAGTTTTGGGAACCATATTCACCAGCCGCGGATGCCCATTTAACTGTACCTACTGCTCTTCATCTCTTCTCTTTGGTAAGAAGTTCAGGGCAAGGAGCCCTAAGAACATTGTCGATGAGATTGAACAGTTCTGCAATACTTACAAGAGTAAAGACATAGAGATCCTAGACGATCTATTCATAATGGATAAAAAGCGAACAGTAGCCATCTGCCAAGAAATCACTGACAGAAAGTTAGATCTGCGATGGGTGTGCTCTGCTAGAGTCGATATCATAACAAAGGAGCTAACGGAGACATTGAAGAAGGCTGGATGTACAATGATCTATTTTGGCATAGAATCCGGATGCCAAAGAGTGTTAAATCTTATGAGAAAAGGAACAAAAGTTCAGCAAGCAGCTCAAGCTATAAAGTGGGCAAAGGAGGTAGGTGTGGAGTCTTTAGGCTCCTACGTTATCGGCATTCCAGGTGAAACTGTAGAGGATATGGAACAAACCATTAAGTTTGCTAAGGAGTTAGACACAGGATATACTCAGTTTGCAATTGCTACCCCATATCCTGGCACCGAGCTGTACAGGGTAGCTAAGGAGCAGGGTCTACTTTTGACAGAGAATTGGTCAGACTACACTGTGGTCAAACCAATTATTGCAACCAAAGATTTTAGCGTAAAAGACATAAAAAGACTCATTAAAAAAGCATATGTCACTTATTATCTGAGACCGAAGATTATATACCGATACATAAAGAAGGGACACTTCAAAGCAGTTATGGGTAAAGTCATAACTAACTATATTTCCTCCAGAATTAAATTTAAATTTGCTAATCATGAAATGAAGGGGTATTACATTGAACAAAAGTAAAAGCCTCAAAGACTTTTGCTAGGTGCAAATAAGCTATACCTTCAAATTTAACGATATTGAATTTAAGAAAAACAGGTTGAACATATGTCTGAGCTTTCTTTAGGGTTCAGAACAATGAGGATGATTCTTTCCGCAGGCTCTGTTAAGAGTCTGATGAAATACTGCATTAAAAAATGTGACAAATGTGGGAAGCGACCCATTGACACGTACCTGGATGAACTTGCCGGGATGAAGACAAAGAAATGCACCAAATGCAAAGTAGCCCTATTTATCGTACGCTTTGCTGCGGGCACAACAATGCGTTCTCTTAAGAAGAAACCCGGACGAGTTCATGATGCAGTGACTAGAACATACTGGAGAAGAGCTATAGCTTCACTTGTTAAAGGGCTAGCGTACTTTGGTCCAAATAAACCCTTTTCAACGGGTGCTCCTCTCTTGGTTGTTTGGAACTTTACCAATCGCTGTAATCTGAAATGCCGACATTGCTATCAAGATGCGGGAACCAGCCAATTAACCGATGAACTTACAACAAGTGAAGCTTTAAAGGTTGTAGAAGATCTTGCTGAATCTGACGTTTGTGCAATATCTTTCTCGGGTGGAGAACCTTTAGCTAGGAAGGACTTCTTCGAAGTTGCAGGGAGAGCCCATGACTTAGGAATGTACGTATCCGTTGCAACAAATGGAACTCTAATCACTAAAGATGTTGCTAAAAAACTGGCGAAAGTTGCTAAATACGCAGAGATCAGTTTGGATGGAGCTGTAGCTGAAACTCATGATGGTTTTAGAGGCATACCTGGAGCGTGGGAAAAAACTGTATCCGGAATAAGAAACTGTGTAAACGAAGGGATATACACTGCAGTGGCCACTACTGCCACAAAAGAAAATCTCGCAGAGATTCCGCGACTCATCGACTTTGCTGAGAAGAACGGTGTGAAGTATTTCCTTTGCTTTAACTTTGTTCCAACAGGAAGAGGAAAAGAAATCGCAAGTGTTGATTTAAGCCCAACGGAAAGAGAAGACCTATTGAAATTCATGTACGAAAAACTTGTTTATTTCCAACATAATGGAGGACCGAACATTTTTACAACAGCCCCCCAGTTTTCAAGAGTTGGACTACAAAACGCAAAGATAGTTCAACAGAAGCTTAGCGGGTGCGGAGGCTACACAGTTATACCCGCTACACACTACGGCAACGTGCCAGGAGTCACAGCCAACCTTGCAGATTTTATTGGCGGATGTGGAGCTGGAAGAGTATACTGTGGGCTCAGTCCCAGCGGCATAGTCACACCATGTGTATTTATGCCAATTCCACTAGGAGATTTACGAAAAGACAACTTTACAGACATATGGATTAATTCAAAAGTTCTTAACGACTTGAGAGATAGAAAAAAACTAAAGGGAAGATGCGGAAAATGCAAGTACAAATATGTTTGTGGAGGTTGCAGAGCTAGGCCCTATGGATATTATGGTGATTATCTTCTTCCCGACCCAGGGTGCATCAGAAGATTGGAAGTTCCAGAGATTGAAAATCTGCCACAGAAATCTTCTCCAGAGATTGCGGTAACTCAAAAAGCCAGTAAATAACTAACTTTTTTGTCAGAGACATTTTTGTTTTTAAGAACCTGAAGATACTTTATCAAGGAGAAGATAATAACTGTATTAGCTTAGACTTTTTTGGTTCAGCGGAGGATACGACTTTGAGCGATGTTAAGACTCTACGCATTAAGGGCAAGTTAAAGATGGAGCATAGAGTGGTTCCATTTATAAAAGAAATTCGCGCTATAAGACAGAATGATGCCATAGAAAAAGTATACGATGCGTTTGGAAGCAAATGCAGGCTTAAGAGGTGTCACATTAAGATTCTTAGCGTAGAGGAAATAGACCCAAAAACCTCAAAGAACCCGTTAATAGCCAAAATTGCCAGTATCGGTGAGGAGAAAGAGAAGGTTGAGTAAAGTTAAGCAAGATCAGAATGCAGCAACTGAAGAGAAACTGAGGAATTTAATTGTCCAGGTAAGGATGCTGGAAAGCATGGTAACTGAGCTACAAACTAGGATCGAAATGGTTGATGCTACAATTAATGAATACAGTATAACCGGCATGACTTTAGATGGGTTAAAGGGAATGAAGGAGGGTACCGAAATTCTCGTACCTGTCGGTGGAGGGTCATACCTTAAGGCGAAGATGGGTAATGTTGAGGATGTAATATTTAACATCGGAGCAGGCGTAACGGTTGAGCAGAAAAAAGCTGAAGCCAAGCTAAGTGTTGAAAATCGCATATCCGAGCTTAAAAAGCTTAGAACTAACTTTGACGAGCAGCTTGGCGCAGCATTGAGCAAGATGGATAAGACTAGGGAAGAGATAGGGAAAATTACAGGCGTCAAAGAATAAGTGAAACCCTGATGTTGGATAGGCTAAAGGGTGCCTTCAACTCATTTGTCGATAAAGTTTCTACTGCAGAGCTAACTGACAAGAGCCTTGATGCTCATCTAGAGGATTTTAGGATAGCCCTTCTGGAAAATGATGTTGCCATATTTGTAGTTGACAGAATATGTGACGAGTTGAAGAAGAAGATTAGAGAAATGAAAGTGGGAAGATTTCAAGATAAAAAAGCCCTTTTGATGGATATTCTCCATGATACATTGATTGACACATTGTCAACGGGGGGACAGGTAGACATCTTAAAACTAACTGAGGAAAAAAGAAACCAAGGAAGCCCCCTGATCATCGCTTTTGTTGGAATAAACGGAACAGGAAAAACAACTACCGTCGGGAAAGTGGCAAAGTTTCTTATGGACCATGGACTTTCAACCGTGTTAGCCTGCAGCGACACCTACCGTGCTGGAGCTATTGAACAATTGGAGATTCATGCGAAAAATTTAGGGGTGAAGATTATTAGACATGAATATGGATCTGATGCTGCCTCAGTGGCATTTGACGCAATAGCCTACGCAAAAGCAAAGGGCATCAGAACAGTCCTGATAGATACAGCTGGAAGGATGGAAACAAATCGAAACCTAATGGAGGAGATGCGGAAGATAATTAAGGTGACGAAACCTGATTTAGTAGTTTTTGTAGGTGATGCCCTAACAGGTAACGATGCTGTGATACAGGCCGAAGAATTCAATAAGTTTGTCCCAATATCAGCTTCAATCCTAACCAAAATGGATGCTGACGCCAAGGGTGGAGCGGCTATCTCTATATCACATGTAACAAAAAGCCCTATAATCTTCATTGGAGTAGGTCAAACATATGAAGATCTAACTCCGTTTAACCCCGAGGATTTTGTTAACCTCTTGATGGAAAAATGGTGAGTTAAAGTTGAGATTGAAGGGTAGAGATTTTTTATCTATATCTGAATTTTCCGCGAAAGAATTGCAGTTTATTCTAGACGAAACGCTGAGAATTAAACGTTCAGGCAAAAAGGGAATTAATCTTCTATCAAAAAAAAATCTCGTTATGATTTTCCAAAAATCCTCCACACGAACGAGAACATCCTTCGAGGTTGCAATAAATCAGCTGGGTGGTTACACCATACCCCTAAACTGGAGTGAGATGCAGTTGGGAAGAGGCGAAACCATCGCAGACACAGCTAGAACTCTGGAGCGATATGCTGATGGAATTATCGCAAGAACTCTCTCTCATAAGGATCTTGAAGAACTAGCAAAATATGCCAACATCCCAGTCATAAACGCCCTCTCCGACCTATATCACCCATGCCAAGCAATTTCTGATATGTTTACACTTTACGAGAGGGGAATGACTCTTGAAAAGCTGAAACTAGCTTGGGTTGGAGACGGAAACAATGTTTGCAACTACCTGCTCATTGCCTGCTCAAAACTCGGAATAAACATGACTGTAGCATCCCCAATCGGCTATGAACCGAAAAGAAAGATATTGAATTCTGCAAAAACATATGCATCAAAAACTGGATCAAAAATTGAAGTTACCTCCGACCCAGTCAAGGCGGCCAGAGGAGCGGATGTCATATACACGGATACTTTCATTTCGATGGGCGCTGAAGAAGAAAGAAAGAAACGTCTGAAGGCATTTATACCGCGATACCAAGTGAAAACACAACTATTTGATCACGCTAAAAAAAACTGTGTTTTTATGCATTGCCTACCAGCTCGACGTGGCGAGGAAGTCGTCGACAAGGTAATCGATGGACCTAGATCCATAGTTTGGGATCAAACTGAAAACAGATTACATGCACAGAAAGGCCTGTTATCTTTACTAATATGACGAAACAAAATCACCATAATAACAGAGTATACTATATGCCCGATAGATTCAAACTGTTTTGGCAGACATACAAAGTCGTTAAGAGAGTTTTTTCTAATCTGCATATTCTTCAAGTTTTTCTTCAAGTTTTTCTTCAAGGTTCTCAGCGAATTGTTTTCCAAAATAGTCTGCGTAAATTTCTTTTCTTTTTTCCTTATTTTCAAATAAAACTTTCCTAGCATTCTTAAGTTCATCTTCAGATATGATTTTCTTGTCTAACAGGACTTTTAGTAGAGGTTCAAGTTTCCACATTAGTTGAGCAGTTTGATGTATAGGATCAGTTTCTTTCATTTTCTCATCCTCCATTTTAACTCACATTTAATCTCGTTTATAGACGCTTTTTAAGCTTCCCAGTTTCAAACTAGAAAAGTATTGTCAACATCTTCCAAGTCAAGACTTCGGTCATACACATCGACAAACGGCAATCTTCGAACAACTAAACCGCATCGAATATAAACAACTTCAGGGTTGACTTGTGATAGCTACTTAAAAGCTTAAGAACTTCATATACATTAAAGGTGCGTTGAAAACAAACATGGGCTTAAGATCGTGGATGATGGCTGCCAGCAGACTTTTGAAGACAGCTAAAAAACCAGGTAAAACAGAATATTGGTTACTTTTCAGGATTTGTCTATTGGGAATAGCTGTTGTTGGAGCCATCGGGTTTGTGATTAAATATATTTTCACTTTGGTGAACTTAACTGGATAAACCTGAAAGTTAAATTTTAACTTTTTACCTTTTGCCCTTTTTACTCGGTAATTTCATTTTTGGGGATAAATGTTTCACAGTCAAACGTATACGAGTGCGCTAACGGTTAGTTACAATTCCTTCAATAAGTTTACATATAATAGAAATAAAAATGGATTCGTTCGATCAAAGAGATAATTCTCATAAAAAAGAAGGAAATATGGAAAGTTAAATCTTGTCTCTTTAGATGCTTATGGTGATTTCGATGGCCGATACTGTTCTTTTTCCGCCTTCTTCTGTAGCAAGTTCTTCAGTGCTGGTAACGATTTTGCTTATTTGAGCATCTTTTAAGAATCTGCGTTTAGCTATTTCAGCAACATCTACGGCAGTTGTAATAGCTCGACCTCGTGCTTTCAGTGTAACTTCTTTAGCTCCTCCTGAGTTGAAGCAGGTTATCACTGCAAGTACATAGTTCATGGGTGGTTTTCTACCTATAAAAACAGTGTTTGGTTCTCTTTCGGACATAAATGATCCTCCTTT
>JBDRNN010000021.1:0-13094 GCA_043811145.1 Candidatus Bathyarchaeota archaeon | reverse complement strand
GAATCTCTTCCTCTGTTTCCTCCCCATTCTTTTCAATTTTTTTCTTTTTAACTGATTTGACAAAAAGAATTTTAACCTGGAATCTATTTTCAAAATTGAGATCTCTTAAAGTTCTCCCTTGAATTTTTTCACAAACACAAATTTCTTCTACGCGATAATCGATTTCAGAGTCAAATTCAATGACATCCGTAACTTTGGTTTTACCTTTACTGGCGATGATGATGTTTCCAACCCGGTTTCCAGTTTCCCTTTCAGGAAAAACTATGTCGGCTACTCCGACCTTTTTTAAGATCCTTGCATTTCTATCACTTGAAGCTCGGGCAATGATCTCTTTTATTCCAAGATCCAAAAGATTTTGAATAGTGTAAACACTTTCACCTAGATCACTCAATGTAATAAAAACCATGTCCACTTCTTTAATTCCACTCTCTTTCAAGGCCTCTGTATCCGTTGTATCAAGAGCTAAGGCAACAATATTGGGATCCTGCAAGTTGCCAATTTTATTAACAATTTTTTGATCTTTATCAATAGCTAAGACTGTTATTCCCCCATCGGCGATAGTTAAGGCAGCATTATACCCCAAGTCTCCTAAACCAATTACTGCAGCTTGATCACGATCTTTAGGCACCATATTACCCCCTATCCTATTATTACGCTCCTATCTTCAACTCGATGAATTTCAGGACGCTCCTTTTTTCTTGCCAAGACATATATCAAGGTAAGTGGTCCCAACCGCCCAAAAAACATTGTTACAGAAACGACAATTTTGCCGCAAACACTTAAATGAGGGCTAATTCCAGTACTTAATCCTACTGTTCCAAAAGCAGAAGTTAGTTCAAACAAAATTTTATCGAAGGAAAAGCTTTCAGTCGCCAAAAGAATGCCTAAAAATAGTCCCATCATCAGAAAAGAGACAACCAACAGACACATTCCCCTCCACATAACTGTATCAGAAATTTTATATTTCCAAATTTCAAACTCGTTCCTTCTACACAGTATGCTCCACACCAGAAGCATCGCTAGAGTAAAAGTAGTAACCTTGATTCCCCCCGAAGTAGAGAGTGGCCCTGCTCCAATAAACATCAAGATAGTAGAGAAAAATAGGGTAGGAGAGGAAAGATTCCCAATTTCAACAGTGTTAAATCCAGCGGTTCTCAAAGTAATTGACTGGAATAAGGAAACAATAATTTTATTCTCTAGGGAAAGATTCAAGTTAACTGCTTCAAAACTTAAAAAAACTAAAAAACCAAATAAGATTAAAAAAAAGGTCGATATTAAAACTATTCTGCTATGAAGGTCCAATTTTCTTTTTTTCTGTCTTAAAATTGAAGAAGTAAAGTTATTTTTTAACGCAAAAATAACTATGAACCCTAACCCGCCTAGAATAATCAGAGCCATCGTTACCAAGTTAATTACAAGATCAGTTTGAAATTGCATGAAGCTGTCACTGTAGAGAGTGAATCCAGCATTACAGAAAGCACTAACCGAATGGAATAAGGAATAGAAAATGGCCTTCTCTAAAGGATAGATCCTTATCCATTGACTGAGGTAAGCAACAAATCCTGCGATTTCAATAAAGAAAGTATAAGTAATGATAATGCGAATTAAAGGAGCGACATCAGCAAGAAACTTTCGATCCAAGAGTTCTTTCATAGTTTCTTGTTCGGTTAAAGTTAATCTTCCTTTCAAGAATATAAGTAAAAAAGCTCCAGCGGACATTGCTCCAAGCCCTCCCAATTGAATTAGAATCAAAATAACGATTTGACCAAACAGAGAGAATTCAGAAAGAGTAAGTTGTGGGTAAAACCAAAGTCCAGTTACAGTGACTGCTGATGTTGAAGTTGCAATAGCATTGACCAAAGTAAATGATGTATTGCCTTCCATGAGAAAAGAGATCTCTAACAGAACAGTTCCTATCACAACTAATATTATAAAACTAACGACGAGAAGTAATCCCGGATTATTTGTGAATTTCATTTCTATGGTTTATAGTTATAAATGAAGTTTTTGTTAAATTTTTACAAACAAACAATGTTGCCCCTAGTGTTCAAAACAACCTCAAAAACAGTTATGGATCCTTACCCATCTGTTTCTGGAGGGTATTACGAGGTGTAACTTGGCTACCAGTCGTCATCATTTCTTGATATCAATACTCTCCTTCAGCATAGTCATAGCCACAGTTTGGGCAACGCTTCCAGTTCGAATACCGCCTATAGTCGCATTCAGGACAGTCATCGTCCTTGTCAGGATTAAGCCTGTGACTGTGTTCACATGTTGGACAGTGCTTCCAGCCGATCTGGTTTGCAAGCTCTTCATGGGTGTAGCTTCCCGGTTCTCTCGGTTTCTCTTTTTCAACAACTTTCGGTGCACCTTCTCTGATGATTGCATCACCAATCGTAACTGTTTTACATGTTGGACATTCATGCACGTCAAGCTTAGGCTTCTCAGGTTCAGCTGAACTCTTCCTTATCCTAATAATGCGGTTGTCACCAGTATCGGTACCAGCACCTGTACCAGTACTGGTTCCAGTATTCAATGTTTTTTCCAGCATACTCTCAATCAGCTTCTGTTGACTGCAGTTTTCAGCCTTACATTTCTCACGCAATTTACCGTGCAAATCTTCCGTTGTAAAAAATGTAACTTTTTTAACCATACATATTTCACCTCCTTAACAGTATGAGGCTTTCAGCCTCAAAATTTCTCTATAAAGCTCATCATCATACGCACCCAGTACCGCAAAGACTCGGCAGCAGTCTCCAACACATCTAGCAAATATTCCTCGAATATCCCGTCTAGACTTGGAAGCCTCGTCATCCAGCATTTTTCTTATATGCTTATAGTCCTCGATGCTTATCGTAATCTCTTCAGGTGTTTCGTATTCTTGTTTCTCGAAGAGACACATGCCGTCCAAAACCTGATCCAGTTCAGCCTTAGAAAGCTCATACCTGAAAGGAACACACCTACTCAACAAAGCCTTAAACGTGTACTCACTGGACTTCTTAATGTTCTTCATAGTAGCAATTATCGCTGCGAACCTTGTCTTAACCTCCAAGCTACCGTCCTTAACTCTAAAATAGAGGTCTCCGTTCTCATTATTCTGTACAGGAGACCAAACTGCAATCTTCCTTGAATAAGACTGACCTTCCAGCAGCTGCAACAGCGTCTCTGTTACAAGACTAGGTCTTGTAGCTGTAAACTCATCTAAAAGCAGCAGCTTATTGCAGGCTTCCCAAGCAGCTGCCGGTATAACTTGCTTAGTAGACTTGTCAATCGAGCCGATAAGTGAAGGAAAAGTCAGATGTGTATAAAGCTTGCTTGGATAGTTTTCCTGAACCTCGCTGAGTAGTGTAGATTTGAATTCACCGTAAGGTGCTGAAATGAACAGGTGAACTTGCGGTCTCAGGTTGTATTGTCGGTAGGGTTCTGTAACGGTCAGTTTATGGATTTTCAGGCTGCTGGCGGAGATGTTTATAAGTTTTCGGAGCAGGCTGAGACCTCTCTGTTGCGTCGTGACATATATACTATGTGTCACGACACAAAATATGGGAAGAGCTAAGCCTTTCTGAGATAGATTTTGCCGTCCTCTTGGAATGGATGGAATGACGCGTTCTTGCCGTCGGAAAAAAGGATTAAGGTGTCGTCAGAGTCCTATTTTTTCGCTTTCTCGATTAGTTCTTTGACCGTTACTCCGCCGACAACCCAATTCTCGGCAGGATTGTCGTAGAATATTACGGAAATGGCTTCGTTGGGCAAGTTCGGTAGCTCGCTCATCAGCAGGTTGGATATGTCATTAGCAAGTTTGACCTTCTGACTTTGAGTCAACGCTCCTTCAGTCAGGCTTATTTCCACCAAGGGCATAGTTTACCAAATTGATATCATCTCTGCGCTCTTATTAAGATGAGGGGTTTATGGTAAGATACCTTAATGCACACACTAAACACAGGATAACTACTTTCTGGATCTAACGAACTCTGCCAAAGCCTCTTCGATTATTAAGCTTAGGCCTCCGCGTTTACCCTTAGTTTTCTTGAAAGCAATCTCACGTAACTTGGTTTCCAAGTTATCAGAGATAACTACGGTAATTTTTCCCAAACCTATCACTAATCTTGAATTATACGATATCTTATATTCTCCATCCTTTGCTGGAAATTTTGCATACACTTTTCCAAATTCTCTCGTCTGGAGATCATTTCCCAACACATTTACCCACGCCATTACTTCATTTTTAGATTCATTAACAGATATTCCCCCTGTGTTTGATCTATGTGTTAAAGTAGCGAAATTCCCTGTAGCTAGAATTTCATCAAACAACTCGCACTCTTCAGGAAAATGTAAAAAAACATTTATCCCTTTAGCGGGAGCTGTTCCAACATTTTGAACTTCTATTCCTATTGGAACTAGGTCCTCGGAGGGCTTTCCTGACAATGGACCTGTAAGATGTGGATATCGTCTAAGTAGTTCACTAATTTTCGATGCTTTAAACCCAAGACGCGATAAAGCTGTATCTTCCGCTTCCTCCATCTTTGTATATTTGGGCTGAGCGATAATCTTTTTTACAGTATTTCCTTTGTCCAATAAAAATAACTCAAGTTCAGGTTTCTTTAATTTCTCTTCTTTTACCGACCCAAATAAAAGTGCCAATTCAGAAGAATCCGGCTCTCTAACACTACTTCCTACTCTAATGAAAAATGCTAATACTCAGCTATGCTAGACCGTTCATCAGTTAACTACTCGCTCTTAAGCTTAATGATGAGCTAGTTCTGCAATTTGGATAAAATCGCCATGCCAGTTGTGTTACCAGACATTTCCACTGTAGCCGTTTACGCTTAGCATGCCGATAATATTGCCATCTCTTTCAACATGAAGAGTATAGGTATCCATAGAGCATGTTGGGTCCTCCAGCAGTTGTTCCAGGCATATTCTTGTCAAGGTACTTCTGTGCGTAGACTATGGACTCATCCTCATTTACTGGCATGCTAACCGATTCAGAGTAGGTTCCCATCATTCCTCCTCCATGGTGGTCATATTTTGTGTTCCACATCATATTGGGTCCATACTCGGGATAAATATCTCCATCTCTCTCCATGATTAACTCGAAGGCGTGGATACCTGTACTCTGTTCATATACATCCACGTAGAAGTGGTTGCTGAACTCCATGATCTCAACTACGGCCAGATCTGAGTCGCCCACATATCCTAGGTATTTTTGAGTAACAGACATTGAGTCATCGATCGTCAATGAACCCTGCTCTTCACCCATCATGCCTTGAGTTGGAAACTGTGACGGGGTATTTGTGTAAGAATAGATGGATGCCGCAACGATTACCCCAATTATTGCTACGACTATGATTGGTACGCTTATCTTTGCTTTATACGGCATATTCTCACTATGCTCCCTACGTTGGTTGCTCCTTCCCGCACTGTGCGCAATATTTTGCGTCAGCAACTACAGGTTGACCGCACTGCACACAGTATTTAGCAGGTTGCTGTGTCGATACCGCCATTGGCTTCGTAGGTGTCCAACTTATCGCCAGAGCTCCACCAATTATTCCCAAGATCAATCCTATAACGAAACCACCCATTCCTCCGATAACGCTCAGAATAGAGAAAACCAGTATTATTATGCCCCAAGTCTTATGCTCTTGAGGTCTTGAATCTAACATTATTGCACCAACAATCACAATGATGCCTATTATCAGTCCCGTTATTCCAAAGGCCATACCGAATCCCCACCAAGGGAAGCCCATCATGCCAAATCCACCCATCATACCGAATCCACCCATCATGCCTGGACCCATCATTCCAGACCAGCCGCCCATCATACCCATGAAGCCCCAACCGATAGCTCCGCTAACTACGATTAAAATTCCAGCGATAAGAGATAGAACAAAAGCTGTTGTAGGTTTATCTTCACTCAAACTTTACATCTCCTTACAAATAATGTACTTCGAGACTAGTATACCTATACCTTTAAAAACAGAAAATAATTACTAATTTTTTTCGTAAATTTAAAGAGTCAAGTTAAGATACGTTTGAGTTGATATATTCTTTGGATGGATGACGAGTAAATTGGGAGAGAAAGATTCTACAAAAGCTAATATCAGAATAAGTGGAATGAGCTGCGCTTCTTGTGCGCAGAAAATAGAGAAAGCTCTTTCTCAATTGAAAGGTGTGAATAAAGTCTCAGTCAATTTTTCAGCGGAGAAGGCGAATGTAGAATATATCCCTCACCAGATAAGCCTTCAACAGATAGAGGAAGCTGTCGAAGATTTAGGATACGAGGTCTTGAAAGAAGAGGTTTCGTTGGACATCAGCGGTATGACCTGCGCCTCATGCGCTCTAAACATAGAAAAAGCACTCAGCAAAGTCGGGGGAGTGTCAAGTGCGAGCGTAAACTTTGCGATTGGAAGAGCAACGATTCGCTATGACCAGTCTCAAGTAGGTGTCGGTGAGCTTAAGAAAACTGTAAAGGATCTAGGTTACAGTGCGGTTGAAAAACTAGAGGGCACTACAGAGGATAGAGAACAGGTTGCTAGAGAGAAGGTGATAAAAACCCAGAAGTACAACCTCATAACCGCAGTAGCCATAACTATACCTCTCGTGTTGCTCAGCTTTCGTGTCCCCTTCGCCGTTTTCTATGAGAGTATTGGATTAGGCTTCATTCCCATGTATACTCTACCCGAGTATGGGCATATTCTCTATTTGATGTTTATTTTGGCTACTATCATATTGGCTGGACCTGGAAGACAGTTTTTTGTTGGAACTTACAAGGGATTGAAACACGGCACTACCGATATGAATTTGCTTATAGCCACCGGAACAGGGGCTGCATTCGTCATAAGTGTTGCAGCAACATTCTTTGCGTTAGGTCAGGGATATGGTGAGGTCTATTACGATACTACCGGGATGCTGGTATCGTTTATTGTTCTTGGGAGGTATTTGGAGGCAAAAACGAAAGGCAAGACCTCCGAATCTATCCGAAAACTGATGGGTCTACGAGCCAAGACAGCTAAAGTGCTTAGGGATGGTGAGGAAATGGAAATTCCTGTCGAAGATGTGTTGGTTGGAGACCATGTCTTAGTTAGACCCGGCGAGAAGATCCCGGTTGATGGGATTGTGAGAGAAGGGTATTCAGCCGTAGATGAATCGATGATTACTGGTGAAAGTATTCCGGTTGATAAAACGGTGGGTGGTGAGGTTATCGGCGCAACAGTGAATAAAAATGGAGTGTTAAAAATTGAAGCCGCAAAGATTGGGAAGGATACTGCACTATCACAAATTATAAAACTGATAGAGGACGCCCAAACCTCAAAGGCTCCAATTCAAAGAATCGCCGACTATGTTGCCGGACACTTTATAGTCGCCGTGCATATATTGTCATTGGCAGCATTCCTCTTCTGGTTCTTTATAGGATACCCAACTTTCGCACTTGGAACCATACTCGAGGCCACAAGTCCATTCCTCTTTGCATTACTGATAGCCATCACTACCCTCGTAATTGCATGCCCGTGTGCTGTAGGGCTTGCAACACCAACCGCCATCATGGTAGGTACCGGAAAGGGTGCGGAGAACGGGATACTCATTAAGGGGGGAGAAGCGTTGGAGAATGCACATAAGCTGAATACAGTCGTCTTCGACAAGACCGGCACATTAACAAAAGGTGAACCATCCTTAACCGATACCATTATTACAAAAGGCTTAACAGCAAATCCTAGCTCCAGTGTGAGCAACCCCGCATCTTCAGTATCTATGCTAGAAAAGTGGAGTGAAAAAGATGTGTTGAAGTTTGCTGCGGTAGCTGAGAAGATGTCTGAGCATCCTCTCGGAAAGGCGATCCTGGATGGAGCGAAGGAAAAAGGAATAGTAGTGGATGATCCGGAGAGTTTTAATGCCATTCCTGGTCATGGTGTAGAGGCGAAGTATAATGGTGACCATATCTACTTTGGGACACGCAAGTTGATGAAAGACAAGGGCATAGCCATTGAGCATCTGGAGGGAGAGATGAAGACCTTGGAAAGCGATGGGAAAACAGCGATGATTCTTGCAGTGGATAGGAAGGCTGTAGGAATAGTCGCAGTTGCAGATACATTGACAGAGTATGCCAAGGAGGCTGTGGAAGATCTTCACAAGATGGGCTTGGAAGTACTTATGATTACCGGAGACAACGAAAGAACTGCAAAAGCAATCGCAAGACAAGTAAATATTGATAAAGTTCTCGCAGAAGTGCTTCCTAGAGACAAGGCTAACGAGATTAAAAAGCTTCAAAGCGAAGGAAAGAAGGTTGCTATGGTCGGTGATGGCATAAACGATGCCCCAGCACTAACGCAATCCGACATTGGTATCGCCATAGGGAGTGGAACCGATGTTGCTATGGAATCAGGTAAGATAGTGTTAATTAAAAACGATGTTAGAGATGTCGTCTCAGCCATCAAACTCAGCAGACAGACTATGAGGAAGATCAAACAGAACCTGTTCTGGGCTTTCGTCTACAATGGCATAGGACTTCCTATAGGGGCGGGCATTCTGTTTCCAGCTCTAGGTTTCTTGGTTAACCCTGCGTTGGCCGCTGCCTTTATGGCTATGAGTTCCGTATCGGTCACTACAAATTCGCTCCTATTCAAAAGATTCAAACTAAAGAAGAAGAACCATCTACCCGCTCATATCGGAGGACGATAAATATGAATAAAACTCAAAGTGTTAACATATTATTGTGTGCTGTAGTTTCCATAGTTGTAAGCCTAATGTTCTATTCTATAGCTTTACAGATGCCAGTAAGGTTTATCCAATATACGCAGGTGGATATTCTTGCAGGAACTGGGTTCGTCTTTATCCTTTCGATAATAATCTCGTTCTCACTCGTACCCTCTTTCATGGGAAGATTGCTCAATACACGAAAGGCTGAACGATAATTCTGAATGAGCTTTTGATTGTATCCTAATTCACTTTTATACGATTTTATTTTACTTCCTTTTTAGGGTGGCTTTTTATCCATTTTACCTCATCTGGATACTCATGCTCCTCTTCGTTGAATCCTCTCAGCCATTGGTAGAACTTCTTTATGATTATCTTGTAGTCGTGTTTAGTATGTTCCGTGTAGTTTGCCATGTTTATTTGACTTACAAGCATCTCCATATCTTTTCTATCAAGCTGTCCCAGATGTTTGTAAGCCATCCTAGCGAGTACGGTTAGGTGGTTGATGTATTTGATCGTTCTAGGTTTACTGACACCTTTAGCCAACAGATGTTTAACTAGTCCAATGATGCTGACTTTGTCGTTCTTGCTAATGTCTGACGCTGACTCTAAGCGCCTTATGGTCCTGTTAAAAATCTGATCGTGCTTGTAGATTTCTATTTTAGTTGTTGACGTTACACTTGCACCCATAATAAAGAGGGGTGCAGGAATCGAACTGGAAGTAGGATGCGGCTGCCGGGATTCGAACCCGGGTTAGAAGCTTGGGGGGCTTCCGTCCTAGACCAGACTAGACCACGGCCGCATTTATTCACTATGAAAATTCATTTGATAATTAAGAGTTGCCGAAACCAATAGAAATGCTATATTAAAAATTTCTGCTTACGAGGATTTTAGAGAAGTTGATCAAAGCATTTTTAGCATCGCATTTGGAGAAAATTTCTAGCTGCTTGATTGCTTTTTCATTATAACGTCTTGCTTTGTTCATTGCATAGTGGATGGAGCCAGCTGACACTATAAGTTTCTTGAGTTGGGTAGCTTCTTGATTTTTACTCTTCGATAGTTGGATAAGCCTTTTTCTTTGTTGCGGGGGAAGGTTTTGGAGGGCATGGATTATTGGTAACGTTTTCTTCCCCTCTCTGATATCGCTTCCGACAGGTTTACCTAGCTTTTTCTCATCAGCCACCAACCCTAAAACATCGTCAACTATCTGAAAGGCAATTCCAGAATAATAGGCATAAAAGCCCAGCCTCTTTATCTGTTCCTCAGACCCTCCTCCAACTATTCCGCCAATCTCGGCTGAAGCTTTAAAGAGATTGGATGTCTTTTTGCTGATCATTTCGATGTATTCTTCCTCTGTAACTCGCTCCCTCGTGGAGAAGGCCATATCTTGTTCTTGTCCCTCGCATATTTTGATAGTGACATCAGCTAAAGTGTTCACAGTTCTAACAATCTTTTTGGGGGATACTTTTGATGGGTCCGTAAATTGAGTTATGGCTTGATAAACCTTAGCGAATAGAAGGTCACCAGCCAAGATGGCAATAGGCATATTCCATCGCGTATGCACAGTTTGAACTCCACGTCTAACCTTGTCATTATCCATTATGTCGTCATGAATCAAAGTAAATGTATGAAGTAACTCAACTGCGGCAGCTGACGGTAAAGCGTCCTCTTCTCGTCCCCCTACAATATCACAGGCGCTCAGCACCAAATAGGGCCTTAACATCTTACCTCCTGCGCTAGTCAAATGCCTAGCGGCTTTATACAGGACCCCTACATTATAACCTGAACCCAACATTTTGTTAAACAGATTCTGAACTTTCTTAGAAGCTACCTTCAACTCATCGAATAGCTGAGATTCTTCAGAAGAGCTAACGTTTTTATGAGGACGTGGGTTTGCGGTTTTTTTCAACTGTCTTATTCTTCTCCATTATTTTCAGTTATCAAGTGATTACACCAGTTACCTTAGCCAGCCTTACCGCTCGGTCCCTACTTAACCCTTTCTCCCCCAAGATAGTGTAACGTTCAGGTCTCACTTTATGAGCTTGGGTTAAAGCTTCTACAACCTCTTCAGTATCAACTTTCAACTCATTAGCTGTCGTGGGAGCGCCAATTTTTTTTAGGACTTCTCGAATCCTCTTCCAGTTCATTTTATGTAGGTAAGCCATCATTATTGTTCCAACACCACATTGCTCTCCATGTAAAGCTGGCTTGGATGCAACTTGATTCAGAGAATGGCTGAAGAGATGCTCGGAGCCACTGCAGGGCTTTGAGCTTCCAGCGATACTTGTAGCGACACCACAGCTAATCAAGGCCTCAACTACTATGCGAATTCCATCCTCTGATTTTTCTCTGATGATAGGGGTACTTTTAGAGATTATTTTGGCGCTCATTAAAGCTAAGTTGGCTGCATAGTCACCATAATAAACATTTTTCAGCTTATGGGAAAGCCACCAGTCCCGAACTGACGTATATTTGGATATAATGTCACCGCATCCACTGGCAACTAACCTATAGGGAGATCTGACTATGATGTATAAATCAGCGAGGATAGCCATTGGCGCCGTTGCCTTAACAGAGAAGGATCTACCTAAATTTTTTAGTGAGGCTTGGGGGCTGGATATACCGTCATGAGAAGCAGCTGTAGGCACACTAATATATTGAATTTTTTTCTCAGATGCACTATATTTGGCCACATCAATAACCTTGCCTCCGCCAACCCCCAAAACAATTTCAGGTTTAGATTCCTCAATTATCTCTTCGACTCTTCTCACATTTTTCAAAGTAGGTTCTTGCACGGTGAAATTGTTTACCTCAAAACCTGAACTTTTTAAAGAGTCGATAACTTTGCCACCAGCAATCTTAGATGTGTGGGTTCCAGCTAAAACTAAAGCTCCATTAGAGAAACCTAATTCTTTACACAGTGTTCCAACTGTTTCAATTATATTTCGGCCTACGATAACTCTTCTTGGTAGCTCCATGGAATGAATTGATGTCATAAAGTGACAACCATGAAATTCGCGATTAACTTTTAATTTTATTTATGATTTCAGTGATTTTGTTCTTAACTTTAGCTGTCTCTTCTATAATGTTTCCAGTGACAATTATACTAGCGCCTGCATCTGCGACCTTCTTCGCATCGGTGCCCTTCTTAATTCCTCCTCCAACGATCAGGGGTATGTCAATTGTTTTATTGACTTGAGAAATAACGTTAGGTGGGATAGGTTCACTAGCCCCCGAGCCTGCTTCAAGGTATACGAAATGCATCCCTAAGTACTGTGCGGCTAGGGCGTACATGGCAGCAAGTTCTGGTCTATCATAAGGCATAGGATGCGCGTAGCCGACAAGTCCAGCAACTCCACCCTGACCTAAAATGATGTAGCCCAAGGATATAGGTTCTAATCCATACTTCTTAATCAGGGGAGCTCCGAGGGTTTGAGCTCCAACAATGAAATATGGATTGGAAGAGTTCAGTAAGGACATGAACAGAACAGCGTCTGCATGTTTACTAATCCCTGTAACATTTCCTGGGAAGAGTATGACCGGAACTTTAACGTTTCTTTTGATCGCTTTTACTATTAGATCAAGTTTATTTGGATGGGTCACAGTTGAGCCTCCAACTAGGATAGCTGCCGACCCCGCTTTCTCAGCCTCCTTAGAGAGATTAGCTGCCATGTTAGGAGTGGAGCTTTCAGGATCAATCAGAATGAAATGTACAGTTCGCTCATCTTTTATTCGCTTTAAAATGTATTTTTCAACAGTGCCCAAGCTTAATCTCTCCCATTCAACAAGGCTTTAGTTAGTCGTTTTGTGAATGCGGGATGTTTAAGCAGCTTTCTTCTGACTCTATCGAAATTAAAACCGCTAGCCAAGTCCACAATATCTTGCCCAGTTAAAATGTCAGGCAACCGATTTAGATCATTATCATTTAGTCTCTCAATCATGCGCAAAGCATAGAGACTGTTGAAAAATCGCTTAGCCCAAACTTGGTTATATTTTGCAGGATATTCATCAAGATTAAAGTCCATTGAAGCTATAGCTTTACCAGCCACCTCTCCTGCGATTTTTCCGGCGGCAAGAGATGAATGGATTCCTCCCCCTGTTAAAGGTATTACTTGACCTGCAGCATCCCCACAAAGCATAATATTTTCATAAACTGTATTCTTAATCTGACCACCTATTGGAACTGGAGCTGCTTGAATCTCTATAATTTTTGAATTTCTAAACATGTCTGGATGTCTTGATATAAACCGATCAAGGTATGGTTTTGCAGGTGCTCCTCTGACCCCTAAACCCACGTTTGCAGACTCGCTCCCCTTTGGAAAGACCCATGCATATCCTAAAGGAGCCACTTTCCTGCCCACATATGTTTCTAGCCTATCAGTGTCTTGAATTTTACAATTAAC
>JBDRNN010000020.1:0-3255 GCA_043811145.1 Candidatus Bathyarchaeota archaeon | reverse complement strand
ATTAACAAAGTTTCTATTCAGCACTTTGATGTAAACCTTGTTGCAGTGTAAGAGTTATACGCATGAGCACCAAGGTATTCACACACGCAAATAAATTATTTTAAGGCATATAGTTAGTAAAGTAGACTGTTTTGAGAACTAGGGGAGGGAAAGTATTTGTCAGAAAAAATTAGTGCACATGAAACTGTCAGGGGAATGTATGAGAAAATCAAGAGAGAAGGTCTAACTAACGTTTGGGACAGATGGGAGTCTCAGGAGAAGGTAAGATGTAAGTCATTCTGTGCTAAAGGACTAAGCTGTCAATTATGTAGCAACGGTCCTTGTAGAATAATACCCGGCAAGTTAGAAAGAGGAACATGCGGAATGACTGGAGATGGAATGCCAATTCGTTATATGCTCCTCCGAAACGCTTTGGGGCTTTCCACATACACATATCATGCACGGGAGGTTGCCAAAACATTAATCGCCACCGGAGAAGGAAAAACCCCATACACTATAACTGATTCAGTTAAACTCAGAAACTTCTCAAGTAAACTTGGCTTAGATGCCGATAAACCTATAAACGAACTTTCCATAAACCTCGGAAATTTCATCCTTAATGAAATAAATCAGGACCCTAGCAACACTTTAAAAACAGTGGAAGTTTTCTCCACGCCGGGGAGACTGAAAACATGGAAAAAGGCTTGGAATATTGCCAGGTGGACCAGCAAACGAGCAGATTGATGCACTTTCACATTGCCTAACAAACGTTGACGGTGATTTCATTTCCCTCTCAAAAACTGCCCTTAGATTAGCTCTCTCCTGCATTTATGGTTCGCTCATCCCACTGGAATACGGTCAAGACATCTTGTTTGGCACTCCAAAACCGCATAACATGAATTTTGATTTGGGCATTCTCGACCCAGATTACGTAAATATTGTGGTGAACGGTCACGAACCCTTTATTGGTATGGCTCTCATAAAACACTGCAGAAAGTCTGAAATTCAGGATGAGGCGAGAAAGCTGGGCGCTAAAGGAGTTAGAGTTATTGGCTCAATAGAAACAGGACAAGAGATACTTCAAAGAACAGAACTCGACAACAGTTTTGTCGGAATGATAGGAAACTGGATAACAATCGAGCCTTTGATCGCCACAGGTGCAGTAGACCTTTTTGCTATGGATATGAATTGTTCTCCACCAGCACTGGAAGAGTATATTCCAAGGTATCAAACAACTTTTGTGTCAGTCTCTCCATTGATAAACATTCCCGGTGTCGATAAACATGTAGATTATCTCCCCGAAAAGGTTGAAGAGCAAGCTGCTCAGCTGGTAAGCATAGCATTAGAGAATTTCAAAAAAAGGAAGGGAAAAGAGTCAAATGTTCCTAAAAGGATTCAGCCCGCCATAATAGGTTTCTCTATAGAGTCGATTCTAGATGCGTTAGGTGGCAGCCTTAATCCGCTTCTGGATGCCATCAAGACGGGCACCATCAAAGGAGTCGTAGGGCTCATTTCATGTGCTTCGTTAGGAAATGGTCCTCATGACCTCTCTACAGTTTCCATTGCTAAGGAACTAATCAAAAGAGATTTGCTTGTGCTTTCGTTGGGATGCGGAAATGGAGCGGTTCAGGTGGGAGGATTATGTACTGTTGAGGCGAAGGAGTATGCCGGTCCTGGGCTCAAATCTTTATGTGAGGCCTTGGGTATTCCACCCGTGCTCTCTTTTGGTACATGTGCAGATACGGGTCGTCTCGCATTGTTGGTTAGCGAGGTGGCGAAAGCACTCGAAGTAGATGTGCCTGACCTGCCCGTGGCAGTTACAGCTCCTCAATACATGGAGCAAAAAGCCACAATCGATGCGATCTTCGCATTAGCATTTGGCCTATTTACTCACGTTTCACCAACGCCACCACTTGTAGGCGGAACTCGCCTCATGAAACTGCTATCAGAAGATCTGGAAGGAATTACAGGAGGAAAACTTTTCCTAGAGGAAAACATGGAGAAAGCAGCCGACGCAATACTAGCCCACATTCAGAATAAAAGGAAAAAACTAAACTTGCAGGAGACTTTTGTAAAAGACTAAGTCAGGAATTCAATCTTTAGTCATTTTGTGTGTGTGCACCAAGCTACCAGAACCTCAAACAGCTTCTTTGGTTCGTTAGTCTTCGAAAAAGAGATAAAAAATATGACAACGATATAGGTTGACTTTGAAATGAGCTTAAAAATGGATGAGAAAACGGTTGAAGATTTTCTTCTAAACGGCAGAATCTTAAGGATGGCATCAGTAAATAAGGATGGATCGCCACACATTGTTCCAGTCTGGTATCTATATGAAAATGGCAAATTCTATTTTACAACAAATGTAAACCATGTTAAGGTTAAAAACATCAAAAATATGAATAAAGTGGCATTCACGATTGATGTTGGCAAAGGCTATTCAGACCTGAAAGGTGTGATTGTGCACGGTATCGCAAAGGTAACTCTTGAACCTGAGTTTTTTACTGACAAATTTAACAAGATAATATCAAAATATGTGGGAGATCTTAACCATCGTGTTGCCAAAGAACTTTTAACGATGGATAATTGTGTAATCGAAATTACACCTTATAAAAAGATCTCATGGGACTTCGGTAAAATCTGGGGATAAAGCAAATCAATTGTCCCAATATTTGTTTCTTTTTCCAACATCACATTGGAAAATTTCTAATGAATCCAATCTATCGTTATAAAGTGTATGTACGCATACACACAAAATAATAAACAAAATTTATTTTTTCGTAAACGCGCGCTACGAGAAATCTTATTATCCCGCAGCGATTCTCATACAGACGAGGATCGTTATGGAGTTCATAGATGTCGTAGCGACAAGGAAGAGTGTACGCGGTTACGCTAACAAAGAGGTTGAGGAAGAGAAGCTTACAAAAATACTTGAAGCAGCAAGGATGGCGCCTTCTTGGGCGAACAAGCAATGTTGGAACTACATTGTGGTGAAGGAAAAAGCGAAGATAGATGAATTAGTGGGCAGGAATATCAACTCTTGGTTGAAAAAGGCGCCAGTGATTATAGTCGCATGCGGCGACCCGAAGGAATCAGGCTCACGCAATGGAATGGATTATTATCTTGTAGATGTGGCGATATCAATGGAACATCTGGTCCTAGCGGCGACCAATCTTGGTCTTGGGACTTGCTGGATTGGCTTTTTCGATGAGGCGAAGGTTAAACAGGTCTTAGGGGTGCCAGAGAACATCAAGGTGGTTGCGTTAACACCACTAGGCT
>JBDRNN010000019.1:0-3010 GCA_043811145.1 Candidatus Bathyarchaeota archaeon | reverse complement strand
GCGCGCGGCGCTCGGCGCAGGTGAACAGGTGATCCTCCGTGGCTGTGTCCTGTGCCTAAAGTTAAGATGTTCTGGCGTCTGAATGAGTTTAACACTTTATGGTCTGTCTGACCTATAACTTCGCTTTTATGAACTAGTTGTTCATCTTCTATGTAAAAATCATCAATCACCAATTGACCTTGCTCTTCCCACTTATTTCGGCTTAGCGCAACTGCTCTTACTTCATAATCTTCCATTAGCTCGGCAATTGTGAATAGTTTTTCTAACGCATTATTTTCTACAAATATTAGTGATGTTGCCATTATTTCACCTCATGGTCTTTTAGAAGATTTAAGAAATCATTATCTGAGAAGTGTCCATATACTATTGCTGCTTGCGGTTTTCCAGTTGATGGATCCAGTAATAGTTTACCATTGTCGTCTTTGTCTTTGAGCCAGTAGCCGTGTTCAATTGATCCGCAGGCTTGATGAAATATGCTGCTTACACTTGTGAGAAATGATTCTATGTCAGTTTCTTGATTTCTAGGATAGTCGTATCCGTTTATTATGCATAGCCAAGGATATTTTCCAGAGTCAATGTGTCCTGCGGGGTGTAAGTAGTCTTGATTGAAGAGATCTTGATATTCTCCTTTTTCCTTGCCGTGGCTCATTGACTTTGCTTCCAATATTCTTACCGGATCCTCAAATCTATAATGGCCGCGCGAATAGCTGATTTGTAAACCTATTTTGCAACTTGGAAACCTGTAATCAACTTTAGGCTGTAGATTGTGCGCGGTAATTATGAATTCGGGTTTTATTTTGTAGAGAAACAGGCTACCTTGTTTTGTCACAAATCCTTTCTGGTTAACTTCTCCAATATCTTGAATTGATATCTTCAACTTGTCTAGTAGGGCACGTTTTTCATTTTCGTGTTTATGAACTTCTTTTTGAATCTTATTTGCAACTCTAGCTTTCAGTTCTTGTTCGTATTTCTCGCACAATGATTTTAATGCGCCACCGTAACGAAGACTATATGACAAGTGCTTTCTTCCTGTGCGCAATTCAATGCTGCCAAACGAGTCAAGCGAGCTGTCGGTAAGCACCAAGTAGCTGTCCCTTATGATAAGAAACCCATGTGTTCCTGAGTTTAATAAGCCTTCCAGCACAGACAAGCTATCTTCCGGGTTGTGAAACTTCAAAGCTTTGTCAAAATCAGTTAGTGTTTGCTGTTCAGCAGAACTCATGGCAGTCGTTCTTGTTTTATAAGTTACTTTTCGCAGATCACCCAGTAGAAATCTTCGTATTAAGTAAGTTAGCTTGTCATCTTGCAACTGAGTCTTATGTGGTTGCGCGAGTAATTTGTCTTTCTGTGCTGCATAGGTTTCAGCACTTTTTTCCGCCTCATTATCTAGTAAGGGTTGCATTTGTCTTGTTTCAAGATTTAGCAGGTTTTCACTGTCTATAAAAGCTCCCGGGCACATTTCGTTCTGCCACATTATGCTTCCTTCTGAAGCGTTTACCATTTGAAACAGGTTTCCTTTGTAGATTAACACTGGAAATTCTTTGCTCAATCCTGAAATTATGTTGCTCATCATTTTTGTACGCGCTTTAAGTTTTCTTTGTGAATTTGTACTATTGTACTGTCTAGTGGGGGGCTGGGGGCCATAGTACGTGTACTTCGCACAAATGAAATTGAGTGCCCTTTGCATCTTCTGCTAGTACCCAGTATCTGGGATCGCAAATGCTCTTGTCTCGCTCATCCGCTAGAACGTTTCCAGTTCTTGGATCGTATTTGATGGCGAGTAATTCTTCTAAGCCACCAATTACTAGTCGGTAGTTTGGCTTTTTTTCCACAATGCATCTGATGTCTCGTTTATATGTCTCAGTCAATTCATCTTCAGCTATACAGTTATCTAGAACAAAATAAACTGCATCTTTTACACTCATAGCTTTTAGTTTTGCCTTCTGATCTTTACTCAGAAATTCATAGTGTATGCACTCTGCTGTGACTTCATTTCTACCGTATGCGTGTACTTCTAGTATTGCTGGCTTATCTCCAAATTTCATTACCATTTTTCATTTGCCTCATGTAAATTTGTTTATCTTTTCCTGCCCTCTATGAGTTTTTAGTTTGACAAGCGATCTTCTATGCCGCCTAAAGGTTTTGGAGCGCCTCTTGTTCGTACTTGACAAAGGTACAATTCATTGCCTTCTGCATCTTCTGCAGGCGTCCAGTATCTTGGCTCGCAAATATCATTGTCTCTCTCGTCAACTAGAACAGTTCCTGTTGTTGGATCTTGTTTGAGGGAGAGTAGTTCTTCTAGGTCTATGATTTCTAATGCATAGTCATGTTTTTGCATTTCGCCTCTGATGTTTCGCTTGTATGTTTCCACTAATGCATTGTCCACTACGCAGTGTTCTAGTACAAAGTGCACTGCATTCTTTACGCTCATTGGTTTTAGTTTTGCTTTCTGGTCTTCAGTCAAAAATTCGTAGTGTATGCAATCTCCTGCGCTTGCTTCGCTGGCATATACTTCTAGTAATGCTGGTTTGTCTCCGAAATTCATTGCCATTTTATTTCCCCCCATAATTCTAATTTATCGTCTATTTTTTTGGTTTCTTGATTATTAAGCTTGTTGTGCTTACATGTGCTGTGCCATTACCATGTTCTACTCCAACCTGTACATTTGGTTTTTGTTGAGTGGTTAAGATAGGTGTCATGTTGCTGAGCAAGATGCTTTTTGTTTGGTATATTGTGTTGAATAACGCTCTTGAGTCTGCTTTGTGTGGCTCGTGTGATAGCAAATTCAATGAACTGTATAATGATGTGAGCATTTTTTCATTATCACTTTGTGGACTTTCAATGATATCGGTTGTTGTTAGTCTTAGTTGAGGGTTGTTTATGTATCTTTCTTGAAAGACTCGGTATCTTAATGCTTCGAAGCAGTTGTTGAGTGCTGCTAATAGGAGATTTATTCTTTGGATGTTTGCCTCTGCCATCTTTTGTGGGTTAAGCTGTTTTTCTTTGGCGC
>JBDRNN010000018.1:0-5793 GCA_043811145.1 Candidatus Bathyarchaeota archaeon | reverse complement strand
CCCAAAAACCAGGAAAGGCCCAAAACTTCACGTAAAACTCTACGAGCACTGTGGCAAAAAGTTTCGGAAAGCAGAGAAAATTTCAGCTATTGTTTGAACGTTAATTTCAGCCGTACTGGTGCATGATTTTATATACAGTTTCATTCGAGTAGTCTCTGAAGGTGTTTTGTATGCCTACATTTTTAGTGATACAGAGACATTCTCCAGAAAACTGCCCAAGGCACAACGAAAAAACCAGAAAAATACGGCTGGAATTCATGGACAAAGCAGAGGCAATAATGAAGAAACATGGCGTTAAGATGGTGGGGGGCTGGGTTGTACACGCAGAACATTTAACGGTTGCAGTATTTGAAGCCCCAAGTCTGGAGGCTTTCCAGAAATGCGCTATGGAACCAGAACATGAGAAAATGAGCGCATATAATACAATGGAAGTAAAATTGGCCATGAGCATCGAAGAAGCCACAAAAATACTGAAACAGACAAAATAAAACCATCTACCCCCTTTTTTTGAGTTGACTGACAAAAATAGTTGAAGTGAGAAAAAGTTAAGAAAAAGAGAGAAGAGGATAAGGAACCGACTGGTTCTTTATGCTCAAATCTGGACGACCCATCAAACTAGCTTTTTGGTGAAAGTTTTACCAGAAAATGAGCGAAGGCTTGGAACTGTATTATAAAATCTGATACATTTTCCAATAAAAAGCGATACAATTTATGTTCCATTGATTCGATACAAGTTAGGCCTAGGGTGAAGAGAGCTAAATATTATCCTCTATGAAAAAAACACCTGTTGTAACCCTAGGAAAATCATTTTGAAAGACAATAATTTGTTCTCTTTTAGAATCAGAGGACATTTTTACTCATTTAGATATTCGGGAGGCAGTCTTTAAAAAACTAGGGGATACCACCAAATACGTGGTTAACAAGGATTTTATATATAAAGTTTCGAAACATCATTTTTAATTGCGACACAAAACTTTCTCTGTAGAAACTCAATCAAAGTTCCCATTACATGTTTAGTTTTTTGTAAGTGTGAATTACAGGATATACTACACAGTTGTGTACCAGTCAAAAACCGATCTTAGAAGGAGCAAACATGGAAAAATCAAATAGTTCAACTGAAAGCAGAGAAAAAGAGGGAGGACAATTATTAAGTTAAAAATTTAGCATGGTTTTTCTTTCTTTTTGGCTGACTTTTTGGTACCACATTTAGGCATGTTCTTTTCTCCCTGAAATAAAACGCAACGGATAGGCTATAAAACTCTATCGAACGTCGTATTACCACATGAAGAGCAGGACGGCAGCTTGTCTATATCCTGGTCAAGCGTTACTGTTGCCCCACACTTTGTGCAGATGTAGGTTCCTTTCCCCGGTTCTTCCCCAGACGCATAGGGTGGGTCATTGGTTCTCAAAAATCATGCCTCCGCCGATGTGACAGGTTACTTTTTCTTCTTTTATGGAAACGGAATATTCTTCCGTGCTTTTTTAGGATCTTTTTTATTTATTTTTGTATATTCGATATCCCCACGAATAGAACCCTTCTTTTTTTATAATACCCAAAATAATCGAGTAACATTTGATGTCTAATTCTGATCGCGTAACCTTCTACTGCTGCTTGGCTTATATAGGTCTGGAACGATAAAAGATCATAGTAAGCAGGATCCATCTTAACGCCTAACCCTATCTGCCACTTTAAGGTACGCAAGAACTCGTCGAAAAATGAAATGAAAGAAACAACTTCTTCCTTTCTAGCTAAAAGTTCACAAATGAAAAAGTATAAAGAAACGGCTAAAGCCCTATTCTTAATGTAGGAAAGATTATCGCCAAATTTAGTTACTATGAGATCCAGATTTTGTTTTGCTTGATCCACTATACTTTTGTCTTCTGCAGGTAATGCACTATAGTTCTTAAAGAATTGTTGGAGATCTTCGTATCTGCATCTAGAGAAGTCATTTTTCTTTTTCTTCTGAAAAACATTGAACAATATCTGAGCACATACTTGTTCTCTAGCGTAACGCCTATGAGGTATACTTAATTTTTTGAAGAATTCATGTTTTTTTCCAATCTCGAAGACACGATCACGGATATCTCCAGTCATAGCGTGAAGTTTTTCCCCTGCATTTAAAACAGAACCTAACTGCAGTCTGAGAAATTGTAAATTTAGAAGATTTATCTCCTCTTCTCTGTTATCCGAAGAAAAGATAACTGCAGTTAATAGGAATTCCTTAATTTTTTTCTCATACTTTGGGTATTTTTCCTTAATATCTTCATAGGTAAGTCCATCTAATTTTGATAACGAAGTGTCTTCAAAAACTTCATTAAAAGTTTTAAATCTAAAGTAGTTATGAAAACTCTTTTCTTCCTCTTCAGGACTTCTGTTCTCACCTAGAAATGAGGAGATCGCATTTATCCTCTGCCGCCCATCTATACAGTCAAAAGTATGTGTTATTTTATCTTCGTACAAGTATACGGATGCAATATCAAAACTTCTCAAAATCGAATCGATTAATTTCTGTTAACTTTCTTTTGATCTCTTCAACTGCCGTTTAGGTGGATAAGAACCTTGAATCAACGGCTGGCACTCATTATTTCGCTATCCAGAAGAAATTCAAAAGCTAAGTTCAAGACAGAGTTTGCGACTCTGCTAGTAATTTCTCCTGTTTTTGGATGAACTGAGAAAATCTTGTATTTGTCACATAATTCAAGGAGAGCTCTATGTTTTTCAGGTAGACGATACTTCGCCATATTTTTCAAACATTCGTTGACGAGCGCCCCAAGGGTCATTTCACCCAACTTTTTTGCTATTGATGTATCTTGAGCTTTCATGAAATCAAGAAGTCTGAACTCAGTTGCTGTTACGGCCATTACAATGGAGGAGTAATAACATTTTTCGAGAAGACAATGCATTGATTCGTCAAGTCTTTCAATTTCACCAGGGTGCAATGCTTCAATAATGGCTTCGATCTCTTTTTTAGAAGAGACAAATATTGATTTAATATTCAAGAGGATAGTTTCAAAACTTTTTCTTTCTTGCACAGTTTCTGGGTCATGCAACATATGCATTTGTGTGCGAAGCGGTCCCAGATTATATTCCAAGTTTTTAATTGCGAATAGATTACACATTTCAACAAGTTTGTGCAACGGCTCATAGTATTTTTCATAAGCAGGGGTATAACAGAACCAATTATTGCTAGCCATATCGATTAATACAGGGTCGCCAGTAAGAAAGTTCGTAGTTGTAAAAAAGTTTTTTATAATATCGTCTCTAAAGTCATCACAAAATTTCTCTATGCCTAGAAACGTTTGGAGATAGTTATGTTTCATAGCTGTATCTTCCTAAGAATGTTATTTAAGCTAACTAAAATGTTTAAGGTACTCCACATGGAAAAGTTAATTTTGGTTCTCCCTCCTTATAGACCCTTTCCCAAGATTTCTCGTAACGCATTTCTCAGCATGGATAAGTCCTCTTCTTCGGTTGAAACTACTATTCGATGTGGCTCTGCTTGAGCTTTCTTCACTAACCAGACTTCAGGATTCTCGCCAAGTGCACGAATCATATTCTCTAGCATTTCACGTTTCGAGGTTGTTTTAGGTTTCAATGATAAGCCGCTTGATGCGTAGATTCGTCTCAGATGTTCTATATCGATGTCATGGTAGACGGAAATTTTATGTCCTAACATGTATTCCGTAAATTCGCTTTTGACACCTAGAGCCTCCATCTGGGTTTTGAAGAACTTCCTGAAGCTATGTCCCCTGTAAGGGTAGACTTTAGCTGAACCTTGTGAGATTATCCCGGCCTTTAGAAATAGTTGATGCAGTAGTTCGAGCAATCCTGACCTACCTAACGGTATAGGGTTATGTTTGCATAGTATAAGCGGTGAACAGTCCGTTATCACTTCAGGTTCTATTCGAACTTCTTTTCCCTTGATTTTGCCTCGTCTTCTTTCCTCTAGGTATAGTTTCAAGTAGTGAACTGCCTCTTCGCCTAGAAACGTGTCGTAGTCAGTGTATGCGCCCTTAGTTATGTCAGCTTCGATGTGAATGTGGATGGGAACTATGTTTTTCTCTAAATCTTCTCGGATATGCTTGTATTGGAGCTTTAGTAGGGTTCCTTCTCTTAGACCGCTTAGGGCAAGAACAGACACGATGACTCTTTCTCTTAAATCCGTTGTCACTTCAAGGATTTTGACGATTTGCTCTTGGGTCAAGGCTCTGCCTCGATAGGTAACTCGGGTAGCGTTCTCCAAAGGGTCAATGTTCAGTTGGATTCCAGACCGTCTGTACAGGGATTTTATGGCTTCAGAATTAGGATGGTGCAATATCTTTGGTAGCGAGTAAGGTTGTAGTGGATCACGATCTTGGTGGATGGGCAGACAAGAATAAAGAGGAACTTTTAGAACAATGGAGTGAATTTCTAGAGGTTGGTAAACATCCGGATCTGCCACAAAAGAGTAACGATGCGGCACTAGGTACTTATTGTAACAAACATGATTGTGACTTTTTGACTGCAGATAAGACTGCTTACACACATTATTTTGAAGCAAAGATAGAGGCAGTTCGTATTACTAGGTACGGTTTCGATGAAAAAGGAGACAAAGAAATCTATCTCGTCGAAATTATTCAAACGTCATGATCCTAAGTTATGGGTACCTTGGTGCGCACACACACAAAACTATAACTATGGTTTTTACGCGTTGTTTTTGAGGAATTAGAGTTTTTGGAATGGAATAATCATGGTAGACCCTACAGTTATACTCATACCGGCAGGTGTTACAATAGCTCTTTTGATAACCTATCGTGTAGGACACAAGTTAAGCAGAAGAAAATTCAAAAGTGTGCCACAAGCGGTTTCAGATGAGCATGCAACTAAAGACCCTTTGCGTGGCATGTTGATCAGGCGTCTAATTGGGGATGCGGCGGTATGTATTCTTTTCACTAAGTATAAACTTGTAATTGCGAGATTGGGATTTGGTGTAGATGCAACAACTGAATACTCGGGAGGAAAATCTACTGAGGGTTTTGGAGATTCGTATAAACTCCTTATTGGAAAAGATGAACAAACAATCTTAAAAAAGGCAAAAAAAAGTTTTGCCATACCTTTAGAGGATATAGTGCGTGTTGAACTCACCAGAGGACGTCGAGGTTCGATAATGCAAGGTGTAACTCAGGTTATCGATATAGCAACAACCTCGAAAAAGATAAGCATAAGAACAGCAGAGGACAAAAAACTCGTAAGCGAATACTTCTCAAAACATCTCCCAGGCAAATTCTATTCACACATCTAGAATAACTAGCTAATCATGTATTTCACAAAGAAATGTGTGTGAGTGCCTTGGTGCGTCCTACTAAATTTGAACCAGTTATTTATTTCTAGCTAGCTGGGCTTCCAAGGATTATTTTCAGTCTAAACTTAGAAATGGAAAGCAAGAAAAGTGCAGGTAAAAAAGTTTTGATGATAATTGCGCCCCAAGATTTCAGGGACGAGGAACTACTTGAAACAAGGGAAGTGTTGGAGAAGGGAGGCGTAGAGACGGTTGTCGCCAGCACCGTTGCTGGAACAGCCCACTGAATGTTGGGCGCCAAATCCGAAGTGGAAATAAGGGTGAACGATGTCAATCCGGCGGACTATGATGCGGTTGTTGTGGTGGATGGTGCCGGCTCACTAACCCATCTGGGGGGAAACCAAAAAGTTCAAGAAATAGTGAAGGAAACTGCTAGGACCGGCAAACTGGTTTCTGCAATATGCATATCACCCGTGGTCTTAGCCAGAGCAGGCCTGTTAACCGGTAAAAAAGC
>JBDRNN010000017.1:0-3152 GCA_043811145.1 Candidatus Bathyarchaeota archaeon | reverse complement strand
GGATGGCAACTACCATGAGCTTTACCGGGAGAAAATCGAATGGACAGATTTTCCGCTAAATAAGATTGAGTTATGGTTTGAAAATGGCGTTTTAATACTGCCGAGCGAACATTAAAATGGTGCGGGTAATGAAAAAGATGGTACAAAATAATAGGGACCCAGGGTTCGAAACCCACCGTTATACTTTTTTAACGGAAATCGTAATTTAAGGTAAGTAATATAGTTAGAGCGCAACTTATTGATAAAGCAGTAGGTTGCGTTTTGTTTTTGTATGTTTTTGGTTGTACAGGTTTTCTGTTGACAGTTGTCCAAAGCGTGTATGTTTCTGTAAGAACTGTATACCTAGTGTATACCGAAAGTAGAGTTTATGTTATTATTTGGGCCGTGGGTTTGTATCGTATACAAGCATAAAAGAAGAGGGAGGGGTTTAGCCTCCCTCCAGGTAGAAATTAGCGGACTCCGCAAACAGGGTTATAATGTTCTCTGATTTCCTGTTCAATTTGCATACGGCAAGGTTGTTGTAATCCCGGCGTGTAAAGTACCGCGACTTTCAATGTGCCAATGCGATTTCTTGTCCAACAACTCCCGCGTTCATGATTCTCGACCCTTGATTTTACATTCGCAGACTCTCCAACATCCACAACAATAAGAGAATTGCTTTGGTCATCAACGATCGCGTAGACCCCCGATTTGTCCTGCAAATAAGCAGTATTTGTGTAGGGGCCTTCGAAACTGTACCTTCCGATGGTTACCATTACTGTACTCCTGTTTTTTAGTGTTTCCTGTCTTTGGGCGGATAAGGATCATTTCCATAGCTGTCCTTGTCTCTGATTTTTCCGTCTCTGCCATGAATTACTACTTCGGCTCGTTCATTTCGGGCTATATTTCTGGCTGCATCAATTGCGTCACGCTGAGTCTGATGTCTAGAAGTTAGTCTACAGTTGTTTTCTCCTCTGACTGCCCAGCCGCTATCGTCAGTGACAACGTGTTGGTTTTTCCCCATTGGTTTTTACCTCCTTTCATTTAAAGTTTGCAGCATTAACTACAAGTAAATAAATATTAACACAAAGGAAATATTTGTCAATAAAAAGATTGACTAGGAGTTAATTTGTGTTAACATGTAGTATAGAGGAGGTGGCTATGTCAGGTATATGTGAAAAGTTAAAACAGCTTAGAGAAGCTCTTGGGTTATCGCAAGCAGTGCTTGCAGAAAGGGCGGCATTAACCGCCGCAGCAATTTGCCAGTTTGAAAATGGATCGAGAAGTCCTTCCCTAAAAACTCTTCAGCAACTTGCGAAGGCTCTAGGGGTGTCTATTGCGGATCTTTTAGAGAACGAAAGCTCAAATACAGATCAATCTCCTGAAGAAATGGCACTGTTCAGAGGAATGAAAAATTTGCACAAAGATGATAAGGATTTTATGCTTACTGTGATCCGTGCTTTAAAAAATCAAAGAAAGCAAAAAGATAATAAGGAAAAATGATGAGCCCTTTTTTAAATCAGCACGGCGATTGCGGTTTTTATGCCAGATGTTTGTTAGACAAGCTCGATATTAAAAGTCTTCCCGTCAATCCTTTCGAAGTCGCAGATAAAATGGGCATTCCTATTCTTGAAAAAGAAGCAGCTGACAGATTTGAAGGTTGTTTGTTAAATGTTGAAGGTGAGATGGCTATAGTCATCAATACTTCCGTAACTTATGAAGCAAGAAAGAAATTCACGGTTGCACATGAAATTGGACACGCTGAAATACCTCATCATAAGGGGCAAGAGTTTCGATGTCTTAGCTCGGCTATTGGAATTGCGCTTGGTAAAGAGCTAGAAATAGAAGCAAATGATTTTGCGGCTGAACTATTAATGCCAAGTTCTTTTATTGAAGAAGAAATTGGAAATCATCCGATTGGTCTTGAAGTAATTAAATGCATTGCGCAGAGATGCGAAACATCTCTTACTAGTAGTGCATTGAGGTACATTAAGTTCTGCTCTGCTTTGGCAATTCTTGTACTGTCCGAAAGCGGAAAAATTAAATTTACCGTGCTTACTCCGTCTATGTGGGAACGTTTCGGTCGCAAAATAATGCCTGATCTGCAGAAGGAGCAGAGGCTAAATAGTGCGTCTCTGGCATATGATTTCTTTAAGCCAGGCGCGACTGCTTCAGAAATGGCAGAAACAGTGGATAAGGTTGATCTTTCTGCATGGTTCCACTTTTTAGACTACAGTAGATTTGATTGTCATGAAGCCGCAATGACGTTGCCAAGCCAAAATCAAGTTGTTTCTTTAGTTTGGTTAAATGAAAAGAGTTCCTATTATGACGAGGAAGATGATGATATCTAAAATTGAAATACGAGATTTAATCTAAGTTAACCTTCGCTCACAGGGCGGAGGTTTTTGCTTTTAGAGGAGGAGATCAAAATGCCAACGACAGGTCCAGTGCAAGAAATGAAAGAGGAAGTGGAGAAGCAGATGAAAACAGCTCTTGCAGAATTAGAGGGCTATAAAACAAAAAAGCTTATGCTTGAATTTCCAGCCTTCTTTGTGCCTGGCTGGACAGGAGAAGATTCGTCATGTTGGTTAACGCCCTATGAGCAATCAGGATATACGTCCTTAAAGGAATGGATTGAGGGTATTACAATAAACCCTGAGCAGACAAATTATGTTAAATTTACAGATGAGGAGTCAAAAAACTGTGAAAGTTTTCTCGATTTTGGTAAACTTCTAAAGAAAAAGATATGGGAAGTTATAAAGAAGGGTGGGCCGGTTAACTTAGTGGGTCACAGCATGGGTGGTTTGGATATAACAGCTGCAGTAATAGATACTATGAAACCCATATTAAAGGTAAATAAATGTATTACAATAGGCACACCACATCAAGGAGCAAGTGGTTCGAAGTTGCTGACAAAGATTAAGAAATATCCAAAATATCATGAAATTCAATGCATCAATCTTGATCCCTCAAGTGAACCGATTAAATTCATAAGCACTCTGGAAAATCGCAAACTCTTCCTCGATAGTATAGGGAAGCTTTACATTTTTATGGGCTTAAGAGATTTTGTAGTAAGAAAAGGGCCCAAATTTGACAAGACAGGCATGGATAAGGGGTACTTTGATAGTAAAGTTAAAATAGTTCAAATAATGAGTGCAGAGCACACTGGAAAA
>JBDRNN010000016.1:0-2014 GCA_043811145.1 Candidatus Bathyarchaeota archaeon | reverse complement strand
AAAACTTAGTTGAATCAGATGGAAAGTCCTTCATTTATTATAAGTTAAAAAAAGAGTTTTATCTTCACTTTAAAGAACTGTACATATGCCAAAATATGAGAAGCCTATATGGCAATATGTTCTTGAAGCAGCTAAAAATAGCAAAAACGTGTTTAGCCCAATCGACATAATAAAAGAAATCCATGGGAAAACCCCCGAGGTCCCAGCTGTAACGATAAGAAGTTATGTAATTGGAATGGCACCTAACCACCCTTCAAGCCACCACTATCAATCTACACGAAACAAACACGGATACTTCGAGTACCTGGGTGGTGGCAAGTTCAGGTTAGCAGAAACAAGGATTCAGTCAACTATCCCTAACTCGAAAACTCAACAAATAATTAGCCATAGGGAGTTTCAACCCCCATTTTCATACATCAACAGAGGCTATGATAAAGTCGCTGAAATGAAAAGGAGGGTTGACGATGTAATAGATAACTTTGGTACTTACATAGAGATTTTTAACAAGGAAAACCTGTTCTCGGGCCCTAGCGTCTATTTTCATTTAAAGACCCTTGAACGTGGAGAAAAGCTTGGCTCAGTCTCCGAAAAGGTCCAGGACGGTATGTTTCTGGATTATTTATACGCGACTCTTAGCTCGTGGGGGCTGCATCGAATGGGAGACACCGGTGCAAAGTTAGTTGAATATGAAGATTTTAAAAGATCACTTCAGGAAAAAACCCAGGCCTTTCTATCACTTGAAAAATACTCATTACTTAAGCTTACTGAAGAGGAACTAGAATTTGTAAATGGGCTTCTAACAGAGATAATAGAAACCATCTCAATAAGTGCGAGTAGCACTCAACTGGTATCAGCGAGCAAGACAATCCACCACCTACTACCCGAGCTAGTACCTCCAATTGATCGTAATTACACTGTTCGATTCTTTTATAGAAAGGAAGGCAGTAAACAGGTGCCCTTACCCTACGGTGGAGATGGAAGAATATTCAAAGAGATTTTCCCCGTTTTCCAATACATAGCGGTAAAAAATGAAAAAGAAATAATGCAGACAGTTGGAAACGGGTTTCATACAAGCCCGACTAAGGTCATCGATAACGCAATTGTAGGATATGTCTTGAAGAATTTACAGCCTTAATCAACTCAAAGCTAGTTCTTCGGGACTCATAATTTATTTTCTCTCGTGGTTGATAATGTTAATTAAAATATAAACCAAAAGACTTTGTGTGTGCATGGAGATCAAATCGAAGTTTGATATTAGCTATATTGCACGGTTATTCTTAATCACCCTAGTTTTCGTTTTAACCGTGTTCCTAGGAGGAAAATACGGCCTCAATTTATCCCTTCTAATAGCTGATTCGATCTCACTGATCATAACCCCGATCATATGGAAACTCGATGGGATACTCAAATTTGACATCAAAGTAAAATACGTGGCGTACTACGTCGCACTGCTCATATTCTCTATTCTCTTGTTCCCAAAGGACCTCTCAACCATCATCAACATACTATACAGAAACGGCTTCAGAGAAGAAGTGTTTAATCGATTTTTCATGGTGGGCCTTTTCCTAAAATACGGCTACAGTGAGGACAAAAAGGCTCAACATAAATTTCTGTACGCAGTATTCTACTCAAACATCCTCTTCATGATAAGTCATCCATACGATCTTATCGGGTTGATCTACATTCTAGTGGTGGGTATCGTCTTCTCATACATCTATGCCCTGGGGGGCCTGCCATCTTCGATATTGGCACACACCATACATAATGTTTACAAAAGCAAGGAACAGACGGTTTTGATTTTACTGATACTAGTACCACTTGCTAGTAATCTTCCAGTTGTCAACCAATTAAGGAACAAACTACTAGACGTTTTCTCAAAGAAATAGAAATGTGGGAGTGTTTAAGAAGATACCTCTACTCAAAGACTTGAAATCCACCCTTGTACCAATTTATTAATAAGGATTAACAGGTATTCGTGGCTAAACAGAGAACCCGGACCATCTCATCAACTACT
>JBDRNN010000015.1:0-2775 GCA_043811145.1 Candidatus Bathyarchaeota archaeon | reverse complement strand
GTGTTTCCACTCGAAAGCATTCAAAAAGCATGTTAATCGACGGTGGAGCAACTATTGCCCAAAAGATGTTGTTTATTGAAAAATATGCTCTACCAATATCCAACATATATTCGTCTTACATAATTTTAGTTAGATTAATTGCAAAGGCAAGTTTATTAACGGCAGTAGTATGAGAAATAATTAACTCTGCCAAGTAAGATGAAGTTTTGATGGAGAATAAAATTGGGATTGTTGGTTGGGGAACCGACCTATCCTGGCTAAAGATGAAGACTTCTGCGGTCGTCGAGAAAAGAGAAAAGGATAAACTAAAGAAGACCTCCCCTTCACTTGATGAAAAAGATATAGGTGAAAAAGTATCTGAGAAACTTCGCACCTACGACTTTTTAGGAATGAGAACTAAAACTGTAGCACCCTACGAAGATGACTCTACAACATACGCAGTTCAGTCAAGCTATTATGCACTTAAACGAGCAAAAATAGACCCAAAGAAGATAGGGCTTGTAACAGTTGGAAGTGAAACCCCGCCATATAAAACGGGTCCTACGATAGCCTACCATGTTGCCACAATCTTAGGTACGGGTCCTCAAGTGTGGGAAGAAGATATTAGTAATGCCTGTAATGGAGCAATGCAGGCTGTGCGTGATGCTTATTTCGCAGTAAAGTCCGACAGTGTAGAATATGGTCTTGGAATTGGAAGCGACGTAGCTAGAGGTGCAGTTGGTAGCCCTTTAGAATACGCCGTTGGTGCTGGGTCCTCAGCATGGATCATTGGAAAAAATGCTCCGATAACTATACGGGATATAGTGCCTTACACAGAAACTCGCCATATTGACATAGATTTTTGGGTCCGTGAAAATCAGAAAACACCAGAAGTTTTTGGTCATAGGTCGATGGTATGTTATGGAGAATGTATCCTGGGTGCACTAGCACTCCTTTTAATGAGACATCCGAAGTTGAGTGTCAGCGATTTTGATTACATTGTACCGCATCAGCCTTTCAATTATATGCCTATAAAAACTTTCAAGATACTTGACCCTTCAAAAAAGGATCAGCTTAAAAGATTGCTTAAAACAGCTTTAGATGTTGAGGACCCTGCTTTAGAGAAGAGAATGGGAGTAGCCAACTCAGAAATGGCAAGGTTCATAATGCCTGGTTTAATTTTCTCTGAAATAGGGAATACATACGCTGCTTCAAGCCAAACAGGTACCTGCCATGTGTTTAATCAAGCAGGAACAACAAAAGAAAACGGTGAGCCTTTCTTCAAAAAAGGTTCGCGAATACTGGTCCTCTCTTATGGATCAGGAACCCGAGCGATGGCTCTTGACTTGGAGGTTGTTGATCCTAATGCTGTTACTAAAATGGTTCACCGAGCACCCACTACTTTAGACTTCCTGGCCAGAATGAAATATCTGAACATTGGAACTTATTCTGCAAACCTTAAGGAGAGGATAGGTAAAGTCAGGGAACGTCTAATTCATAAAAGAATTATTGCGGAAATAGAACCCGTAGGTTCAAGGATGCTATACGAGAATATCTGTGAGTGTGAATCTATCTTTTACCCGTCTCGAAAAGAAGAATGGAACGAAATATTCTTCAGCAAAGGTGTACAGCCGACATCTAGCACTGGTGGAATCAGCTGCATGGATACGGATTGCCATGGAAGTCAGAAGACGTTATCTCTTCCTGTCAAAGCGAAGCTAAAGTCCGCCCAAAAAATACCTCTCCGCAAGGCACTTTTGAGAAGGATGACTACATCTTATGAAATTTTGAGCAAAGGACGGGCAATAATTGTTGACACAATCTTTGAAAAGCTGTATCCCGGTATGTTATTGACTACACGATATAAACGACTTGACTATAAAGGCGGTAAAGGATTAGTGCAGTATGGAATAGCCTACGCTCCTCCGGTACCTAGACTAGAAGTCCTTAAGGATATTTGTGGAGATAATGTGTGCTATCAAGATCTGCTCGCAACCTTAGTTAAATATCCTGAGCAGGATCTTCCTAATGATGAGAAAAGTGCTTATTACGCAGGAGTAAGAGCGTTGTGCATAGGTAATGTCTCCGAGGTAAAGGAAAACTTCACGAATTTCATAAAACTGTTACGCTATAGAAAGAAACTCAGCGAAGCTGAGCTTCAGCAGTTCATTGATCCTCAAGTAGAGATGAGTACTCGTATTGTCGATAATGCTGAAGAGTATGTCTGTAAAGCTAAAAAGTACAACAAAAAAATATCCGAAATTGATTGAAAAGCAATTTTTCAATAGACAATATTCAGAAAAACCTTTTTTGAAAATCATTTGTTAAAAAGTTTTAAGCGCCGGAGATGGGCGTTTGACTTTTAGTTAAAATCCCAAACATATCTTAATCTAATTGAAGATGAGCTTATTTTGAAAAAATAGGCTTCGAATGAAACTGTATTTTTATAGCATCCACCAAATGTTGCCCCAATATTGGATCTCATAAACATCATTATTCTACCGATTTTAGGGTTTAAACTTGCCAGAATTTATCGTAGAACAGGAAACTGAAAGGTGTTCACAAACACTGATTTGATGTACTGCTAATAGTTCCATATTTTCGAATTCTTAGACCTTTACGTCTCCTTCAGGTTATTCTGTAATTATTGAGAAATACTGGCTGATGACGGTTCTATTAAAGGGTTTATAGATACAATGTTAACAGAAGGTTAAGCCCCATTATGATGAGGATTCCTCCACTGATTCTAGGCATCCATTTTCTATAACGAGATGCCTCATTATGTATTACCTTGGT
>JBDRNN010000014.1:0-2140 GCA_043811145.1 Candidatus Bathyarchaeota archaeon | reverse complement strand
CGGAGATTGGGTCATCTTGCCGCTCAGTCAACATCCCGGAGTTATTCGTATTAAGGTCCATCCGACAACTTCAAAAAAGGTATTAAATCTTCTACTACCCTTCCTGCGAATGCATACTCAGGAGCAATTTAAAAATCGTCTTGTGATCCTTTCAGAAAAGCGTGCAAAGTGGATTCTCACTTCACGCTCTTAACGATGTTAATTCATCTTTGCCTGACCCCCGAGGTTTAGAACCTCGAACTTAGAACGTTGGACATAGAACTTAATACAAAACCAGACAGACCAAATAAACCAGAAAGACCAGAATAACGCATCTACGCTTTTACGGAATAAACGATCTCAACGTTCATAACGATTCTAACGATCCAAACGATTAACGCATTAACGCTTCTACGCATTGACCTTTCAGCTTTGATCTATTGGACGAGCAAAGTCCAGAAATATTGGAAGGAGTGATAGATGAAGATCCGATATGATCCCGAGGCAGATGTACTTCTGGTGATTCTTCGGGAAGAGCCTCCTGTAGACGCGATAGAGGAGCCAGGAGGGGTTATTGTAAGTTATGGTGAGGACCAGGAACCGGTCAGTGTTGAATTTTTGAATGCCTCTATCAGACGGCTTATCTCCCCCGGTGAAGTGAGTGTTACCATCCAGACCGAAACCAGACAAACCAAACAAACGATAGAAACCATATAAAGCAAATCAACCAAATTAACCAGAAGGACCAGACAGACCATAAAGTCAATAAACAAGCCTGACCCCGCAGCTATGGATTAGTAGGGCAGGGGGCTACAAAAGATGACGCGATTAGAAAACTTAAGGAAGCTATAGAGTGCTCTGAAGAGGAATGGAAAAAAGAGGGTGATATATATCAGGCGCCTATTTCCGTAAAAGAACTCCATGAATTCCTAACGGTTGAAGGGAAGGAGCCAATCTTGGAAGAATATGAGTTAAGGGCAGTCTATGCCTAAAAACATTCCTTTCCTGAAGCCAAAGAATTGATACGAATTTTGGAATTGGGTGGATGTACCTTTCTGAGAGAAGGTAAGGGTGATCATAAAATATATTTCCGTTATCACGAAGGGAAGAAAAGGGTGGTTCCTATAGACATGGGAGCAAAAGAGTTGTCCCCGCCTTACGTTTTGCGTATTTTCAGACAATTCGGTTTTTCAGATGATGAGATAGAAGCTCTATTAAAATGAAGTACTCGTGGCCAAGTAAATACATCGACATAGACGAGATAGACGAGATTAAGTCAAGAATAAATGGGTTGTTGTCCAAACCAACCGTTTGCCCTTCGACAGGTTCAGGGTGAACGGTGGTGTGTTAAAATCATTTGACTTTTCCGTTCATGCTGAGCTTGTCGAAGCAAAAAATCGATTTGGGCAACAGCCCGTCAAGACCTGGATGAGCTCAAAAGGATGAATCGGATCCGAGCAGAAAAATAATAGTTAATTATTTATGCCTGACCCCAGGCCCCTACAAAGAAACCAGATAAACAAGGGGATGGAGGATGTTTGTCATAGATGATATAATATGGTTGGATGCGATTATTGAGAAACTTATATGGAAGCATCAAGTACTAACAAGCGAAGTAGAGGAGGTGCTTACAGGGCAATGTAGGATATTTAAGAAAGAGACAGGTAAAGTAGACGGAGAGCATTTATACAATGCACTCGGTAGAACAAGGGACGGGAGGTATTTATCAGTATTTTTCATCAGAAAACTGGATAATAAGGCGTTAATTATAACCGCCCGGGATATGAATAAAAATGAGAGGAAAAGGTATGAAAAGAAATAGAAAAATAGAGGATATGTCTATTTATGAGGCTTCCGATTTTTGGGATGAACACGATTTCACCGAAATTAAGGATGTTAAGGAAGTGAAGGAGATGCGTTTTGCTCTGAAGAAAAAGAAATATATTCCAGTGGATATGATCTTATATAAGAAAATCAAACAAAGAGCCAAGCAGTTGCATAAGACAGAAGACGCATTGGTTAGTGAATGGCTCAGTGAAAAGGCGGGATCAGGGTTATGATGTTTTACGGGTATACGAAACCCATCAAGATCGTGCTGTAGATGACCGGCAGATATTGCAGAATCAATTTAAAAATCATCTCGTGATACTTTCAGGAAAGC
>JBDRNN010000013.1:0-8461 GCA_043811145.1 Candidatus Bathyarchaeota archaeon | reverse complement strand
AACCGTTTATATACTAGGGTTATACCTCAAGTTATTTTAGTGATACGTGTGGAGCTAACGGTTTATGAAAGATGTCAAGATGAAGGGTTTTTCAGAAGCTCTCAAAGTTGAAGAAGCTTGGAAAAAATATAACGATAAACTAACGCTAAAAACCCTCCCTTCGGAAGAAGTTCTAGTTTCAGAAAGTTTACAAAGAGTTTTGGCTGAAGACATTTATTCTGAAGTTAATGTTCCGCATTTTAACAGGTCTGCCATGGATGGATATGCCTTAAGGTCAGAGGACACTTATGGAGCGTCACCAAATAATCCCGTTATTTTCGATGTCGTTGGAGCTATCGAAATAGGAGAAACATCCGCTGTCGCTATAGAACAAAATCACGCAGTAAGAATATCTACAGGTGCACCGTTACCCGAGTGTTCAAACGCGGTTGTTATGGTTGAGCACACAAGTCAAATCAGTGAGAGAAGAATAACCGTTTACCAACCTTTGACCCCTTGGAAGAACGTCTCAAGGGTAGGTGAAGACGTTAAGGTTGGAGAGAAAGTTCTGGCAAAGGGAACATTACTAAGACCACAAGATGTAGGCATACTTGCAGCAATAGGTAAAAGCAAAATCAAGATTGTTAAAAAACCTCAAGTCGCAATAATGTCAACGGGAAATGAATTAATTGAACCTGGAACCCAACCAAGTTTAGGCAAAACCATAGATGTTAACCGACAAATACTTTCAGCCATGGTTAAAGACCTTGGATGCATACCAATCGATTTGGGAATTGTCAGGGATGAAATAGAGGTCCTGAAAACGAAGGTTGCTGAAGGGCTAGAGAGAGCTGACTTGGTTTTAGTGAGTGGCGGAACTTCAGTTGGCTCCAAAGACATGGTACCCGATGCTGTAAGTTCTCTTGGAAAACCAGGAATAGTAGTCCACGGCGTATCTATAAGACCCGGCAAACCGGTAGCCCTCGCTGCCATTAATGGAAAACCTGTCATTCTGCTACCCGGTTATCCTGCAGCAATGATGATAGCTTTTTACACCTTCGCCAAACGAGTTTTGGCAAGTATACAGAGACTTCCACCTAAATTTGGAGAAATCAAAATACAAGCTAAAGTAACAGAGAGAATTCCTTCAACAGCGGGTGTGAGGGATTTTATCAGAGTCCATGTTGTGAAAGATAAAGGTAGCTACGTGGTAAAGTCTATAAGCAGTAAAGGAGCGGGCATCATCTCCTCCATGGTTAAAGCAAATGGACTGATCAGCATTCCAGAAGGAAAAGAAGGTTTAGAAAAGGGCGAGGAAGTGGATGTAACCTTGCTAAGAACATTAGAGGATTAATGAAACATGAGCCGAAAAATCTTCAGAGAGCTCGTATCAGTTGAGGAGGCTAAAGATTTGCTAAAGCAGCATTTTAAGCCCAACCCAATTGGAGTTGAAGAGGTCCCTCTTGAAAGATTAAAAGGAAGAGTTTTGGCTGAAAATATCGAGGCAGCCATAGATATACCGCCTTTTGATAGGGCCACCATGGATGGATTTGCGGTTCAGGCTCAGGATACTTTCGGAGCGGAGGAAGATAGCCCAATAGATCTTAAATTAATGGGCAGAATCAGCGCTGGACAGAAACCTAAGCTTAATTTGAAGAGTGGACAAACAGCCGAAGTTTCCACAGGAGCACCGATACCTAACGGTGCAAATGCAGTTGTTATGGTTGAATATAGTTTGCACAAAGGCGAACATGTCAAAATTCGTAAGGCAGCAACACCAGGAGAGAACGTCATGGCTGCAGGTTCAGACATTATGGCTGGAGAACTAATTCTAAGAAAAAGAAGCATAATTACCCCTCGAGAAATTGGCGTCTTGGCTGCCTTGGGACTAGCTAAGGTTAGATGCTTCATAAAACCTAAAGTAGCAGTCCTATCTACTGGAGATGAAGTAGTCACTCCAGGAAGAACACTGCCCTACGGAAAAGTCTATGACATCAATACATACTCAATATGCGATTCAGTTTCTGAAGCTGGATGTGAACCTGTTTTTATGGGAATTGTTAAAGATAGCCTCTCAGATTTTACAAAAAAACTAAACGAATCCATCAAATCTTACGATGTGCTCATAACTTCGGGGAGCACCTCAGCAGGGAGGGGAGATCTTCTTTATAGAGTTGTAAATAGCCTAGGCAAACCAGGAATACTAGTTCACGGAATTTCAATAAAACCTGGAAAACCTACCATCTTAGGAGTAATTGGAAATAAACCGATTTTTGGTCTCCCCGGCTATCCAACCTCAGCCTTAACTATATTCGATATTTTTGTTCGTCCAGTTTTGAGAGAAATGGCAGGACTGAAACTCGAGACTGAAAGGAAAACCATTAGAGCCCATGTTTCCGACAAAATTGTCATATCGGGCGGAAGAAGAGAATACCTACCCGTTAACATAGTTCAAAACGAGTTGGGTGGATATGCTGCATACCCTGTTTTTGGGGGCTCTGGCGCCATAACTACCCTATCAAAGGCTGATGGATTTATTGAAATTGCCGAAAATAAGCTATTCTTGGAAAAGGGGGAGGAAGTTCAAGTTAAGCTATTTAGCCCTGAAATTAAACCAGCTGACCTCATGATCATTGGAAGTCATTGTATTGGATTGGACATTCTTCTAGAATTAATGCTTGAGGAAAAACCAGATCTCAACCCAAAAATCATTAATGCCGGTTCCAGCGGTGGGTTAGCTGCGTTGAGCAGAGAAGAAGCAGACATTGCGGGAACCCATATTTTGGACGAGAAAACTGGAAGATACAACATATCTTTCCTCAACAAATACGAATTAAGGAATGGAATTTTAGTTAGAGGATATGTGCGTAGACAAGGATTGATTCTTCGTAAAAAAAATATGGCCATTAAATCTATCGAAGACCTTCTTAAAGGGGACCTATCCTTTGTCAATAGAAACCCAGGGTCAGGTACAAGAATCCTGTTTGACCTTCTTCTTAGAAGATTGGCTGAAAAAAGAGGAACTAACTTTTTGCACCTATCTACGAAGATTAAAGGCTATCAAACTGAGGCAAAGTCACATACTGCAGTAGCTGCAGCTATCTTGCAGGGGAAAGCTGATGTTGGCATAGGAATCGAAACAGCTGCAATAAAGTATGGACTAGATTTCATACATATTGCCGATGAAAACTACGACTTCGCTATCAACAAAAGTCGCTTTAAAAAACAGTCGGTGCAACTTTTCATAAAAATGTTAAAATCGAAAAAATTCAAAAATCAACTAACAAAAAGAGCCCCCGGCCTCGCAATTACTGACGAAACGGGGACAAAAATCTAAACTCCGATTAAAAATAAGCGTTTATGTTGATATTTTCAATTACCAAATTGTAAATTCTCTATACGGTTCGAATTCGAGTTGTACCGTGTGCTCTCCAACCCCTGTCACTTGAAACACAATAAAGTTGTATTTGTTTTGGCTTAAGAGGATTTGTTCATCATTATCAGTTGCAGTCCAACTAGGGAAGAAAGCCTCTTTGACAGTAACTGTTGTCTCCTCAGATTTTGTTTCTAGCAAAATTATTACAGAATCATTCTCCTGTCTCCAGCTAACCGATACGGATGGTTCGGTGCTTACATACTTCACTTCCAATTTGTTCTCGAACAAAGTGTACTCAGTGTGTGTAATAACGGGTTGAAAATCACTGTTAGCAAAGAGATATAGCTTTGAAGAGTTTCCGAGGACAATCCATTTTATGCCGAAGTCTTGAGCGTTGTTTATAAACTCGAGTAAAACTTGATCATCATCAACCAAGCTGATTGGTTTTCCTATCGCTTTGATAGGAGCAATTATGCTTCCTTGCGGATACCATCCATCAATGAGAGGCTTATTGGTATGCTCAGGGAGAAGATAGATCCAATAAGGAACATTGATTCCCATAACCCGCCCATAATCGTCAGCATCTTTAAGGTAGCGGATAATAGGTTCAGGCACATCTTCAACATCAATGTACACTTGCTGAGCGAGAACCGACTGACTGGTCTGAAATATAACTGCAGTTATACCCACATTTGCTATGATAAATATGAGAACCCATGTACGAATTTGACGTCCTACTCGCAAAACTCGCAAAGGCTTCGTAAAATGCCCTAACGGATATCTTTTGGAACACGACAAGAATATCCCTAAAGGTACGCTTAAGTACAACTGAAATCGTAGAAAATCAACCTCCGAGCCAAAGGGTAATAAAAAGGAGGGGAGAAAAGTTGATCCATATAATAAGAATATCAATATCCAAGATACGAGTGCCCACGTATAAAAATCACTGTGATAGAATATTTTTTTGACAATGACTATTGTTGAAACAATGATCGCGACAAAAATTAATGATGAAACCGGTAACATTGCAAAAACGGACGAACTTATGTTCACTGAACTATAATAGCTAACGTACACGATAAAAGGGATTATCCAAAAACTAGCAAGAGCAAGTCCTAAAGCAAGTGACCCACATATAGAGAAAAAAATTTTAAACTTATAACGCAGGTCAGCTCTGTCGAAAAACAATGTAATAACAAAAATCAAAATAATTATTGCAAGGACATAGGCTGAGAGATGATTAGTAAGCAAAGTAAGACTGAAAAATACGGATACCACTAGAAAGCTTTTCTTAGAATGTGTGCGAATAACGCCCACTATGCCAATTAATGCCACTATAAAGAATGGAAAACCGACTATGCTAGGATACCTTCCGAAAACCATCATATTCAAAATTGTGAAGGGAATTATACTGAAGATCAGGGTACCATAAAGGGATCTTGTCCTGCTTAGCTCAAATGTTTTACACAACTTATAAAAGACATACGGAGTCACCATGAAGAATATAAATTCAACAAGTTTATAGGATAGAAGAGCATCCATGCCAAGAGCCACCGGAACATAGGATACGAGATAACTCAAAGGAGGATAGAAAAGGAAAAGCGGGTATCCCCCATACCAGTCAAAGTGCCAAGACGATATGCCGAACTTGGATAGATAAAACACCTTTGGGAGATGTGAGAACGTGTCTATCCCCAAAGGGTAACCTTGCCAGAAAATTTGAGTAGCGAAACATGCTACTGCAAAGTTTATTACGATAATTGAAACTAACCACTTGAGGTCTTGAGTGAAAACATTTGGCGACATTACCCTCCAAGCATTGAAAAGGGATATTTTTGACTGACGATAAATCATACCTAACAACTATTTGCATGCGTATGATTCTAACATATATAAAGAGATTGTAATGTTCTATGGAAAAATTTATGACTGAACTCTTTCATAAGCCTAAGCTTTATGGGAGAAGGTAAGAGGCAAAATATATGAGCAAAGGAGTATGCAAGGAACCAGTTATTCCGATAAAATTGCAGCCTAAAATGACTATAAATGAGCTTATTGTTGAATTCTCAAAGGCGGGATGTTTTGGTGCGGGGCGTCTAGCTCGTGCAGTAGACATTTTTGAACGCATGCTAAAAGAGAAAGCTTTGGTTGTTCTAGGCCTGTCTGGAGCTATGACACCCGCGGGAATGCGACAGATCATAATAGACATGATAAAAGAGAAGATGGTGGATGTCATCGTTACAACAGGAGCAAACATGGTTCACGATACCTTGGAAGCTTTCGGAGGAACGCATTACAAGGGGTCCCCCTGTGTTAGCGATAATAAATTATATAACTACCGAATTGACAGAATATACGATATCTTCGTCCCAGAAGAACTTTTCAAATCAAAGTTTGATGAACCTATCTGGCAAACTTTTAGAGATATTGAAGAAAAGTGCCATGGAAAAACCTTATCAAGCATGGAATTCATGCAAGAAATTGGAAAAAGAATTAAGAACGATAAGTCGATTATTGCAACTGCCTATAAGCAAAATGTTCCAATATTTGTACCTGCAATTCAAGATTCATGCATCGGATTAGCACTATGGGAATACCGCGAGAAGAAAGGATGGAAAGAAGGAGAACAAACGGTCGTGATAGATGCAATCAAGGAGCTGCAAAGCTTCTTTGAGATCCTGAAGAAAGCTGAAAAAATTGGGGCATTACTAGTTGGTGGAGGGGTCCCAAAAAATTTTGCTTTCCAATCTGCGTTCAAACTTGGCAAGCCATATGATTATGCTATACAATTAACTATGGACCGCCCTGAGCCCGGTGGACTATCCGGAGCTACCCTTGAAGAAGCGGTCTCGTGGGGGAAAGTTTCCGAGAGAGGAAACAAAGTTCAAGTAATAAGCGACTCAACTATCTGCTTACCTATTCTTGTAGCCGCTGTCATGGAGAGGATGCTAAGAGTATGAAAAAGTCCAAGCAACCATTAGAGCCAGTCGAAGAAAAGTTTTCAGGGGAGACATCATCTTTTGAAGAAGCAGCATATACTGTTTTTGGGGTTCCATACGACAAGACCAGCACATACCGGCTAGGTTCAAAGCTTGCACCTGAAGCCATAAGGAAAGCATCCCTTAACATTGAAACATATAGTTTTAGAGCTGGATTGGATCTTGCAGACTTCAAAATCTGCGATTTAGGGAACATCAATGTTTTAGGCAGCATTGAAAAAATGCAGGGACGAATTAGCAAAGTTGTGTCATATGTTTTAGAGGCAGATAAGGTTCCAATCATTTTAGGGGGAGAACATACATTAACATCTGGAGCTATCGATGCCTTGCCTACAGATGCAGCAATTATCCTATTTGATGCTCATTTTGATTTAAGGGACGAATATCTTGGTAAAAAAGTCTCTCACGCTACTTTTATGCGCAGAATTGTCGAGAAGATCGGTTCAGACAGGATTTTCTATGTTGGAAGCAGAGCCGTTTGTAGCGAAGAATTACGCTTCATAGATTCAAATAAAATTCACTACATAACCAGTCGTCAAGCAATATACGATGGTTGGCATAAAACGACAAAAACCGTCAGAGATTTTGTACATCTATTTCCTCACTTCTACATAAGCTTAGACATGGATGTATTAGACCCCGCTCATGCTCCAGGGGTTGGAAACCCGGAACCCGAAGGGATGGATATCGTGCTATTGCTGGACATATTGCAGGGAATCTGCGATGAAAGACTGATTGGATTTGATTTAGTTGAAGTTGCTCCAAACTACGACTCAGGAACAACAGCTGTTCAGGCAGCTAAGATAATACACGAGCTCATATGCTTTAAAGAGGGGAGAAAAGAACTCCTTAAAAAGTCAGTCGAAAAAGAGTGAAGTCTATTCGGGGTTAATTCTTCGAAGCTTGGCTATAAAAGAACCGTTTGAATCATGCACGTGTGGATAAAGTCTTCTACATTCATTCATCCCCAGCAAACCACTACTTCCAATATGGCTCATTTCTTCAAGTTTGTAATCGTGATTTAAGCTGAGAAAACGTTTAATTAACAATTCATTTTCCTCCAATGTGATGCTCGAACTCATATAAAGCAGCACTCCTTCTACCTTAGCATGCTTAGCGGCCTCGTTCAGAATTAGTTCCTGTATCTTTGCATACTTTTGTATATCTTCCAATTTTACTCTCCATTTTTTTGATGGATCATTTCTAAAGATTCCTGTATTAGTGCTCGGCGGATCTACAACCACGATATCCGCTTCAAAGGCCAAGGGAATCGGGTGACTAGCATCAGCAAACAAGATATCCACCACCGTTACACCCGCTCTTTTAATTTCTTTTTTCAAAGCTCTGATTCCGAATAATGAAATATCGATGGCGAAGATTTTTCCTTTATCGCTCATTAATTGAGCCATATGTGTTGTTTTCAAACCCGGTGCCGCACAGAAGTCTAGAACTACCGCGTCTTTTTCCACACCAGACAATTCAACGGCCAAACAACTTGCTTTGTCTTGTACGGAAAATAGCCCTTTGCGATATGTCTCCGTCCTAATAAGTGGAATCAGGGTAGACAGAACCCTGTAAAGGCAGGCTAAATCTGGATCCTTCTCAAGTTTTATTCCTTCACTTTCTAATTGTTTTACGATTATTGCTTCATCACCTTTTAAGGTGTTTACGCGAATAAAAAATGAGGGACCTTCCCCATTTTTATTTAACATTTCCAATGCTTCTTGTCTTCCAAACAACTCAAAACAGTAACGTACAAACCATATGGGATGAAAAGTTTCTAACGCAATTTTTTCATCATCAGATAAACCATCATAGATATTGTTTATATCGAAAGTTATAATTCTACCAAAGAAAGATTCCGCTGAATGAAAATCATGCCATCCGAGAATTTCTCTTCCAATTTGAAGTAGATCAATTGCCGCATTTATGTTACGTAACGTCGAAAATTTAGTTGTATAGACAAATAGTCGAATGAAAGACTGAACGCCGATTTTTAAGCTTTGAAATAAATTTGAGGGTATAATCGTAAACAACAGTTTATCTACAGTGTTTTTTCTTCGCAGCGTTTCTCCAACCAACTTATAAGCTAAACCTATAGTTTCAT
>JBDRNN010000012.1:0-5600 GCA_043811145.1 Candidatus Bathyarchaeota archaeon | reverse complement strand
ACCCCAACAACGAAGGCGGAACAGCCATAGCCAACCAGGTTTACCAGTCAATCACTTTCGCCGACTAGATAGGCTGACTTTAGCATGCCTTGATCAGTAGCGTATTTAACAAAAACCGCAAACAATGGTGGTGGTGGGTTAAATTTTAACCCCCCCAAAGAAAACGAATACGAAATTTGTTTGTCTACAAGTTTTATTCATTGAGTGGTTGAAGGTTTGCTCCACATTCTGAACAGAATTTTGAATTTGAGGAAACTCGATTTTTGTATTCAGGGCATATTGCCAATCTTTTTGTGATGTGTCTAAATAGAAACATATTTAACAATTAATTTACCACTATTAGTGGTGAATATCCTTCATTTTTGAAGAATCCAGAGGGGTACCAGTGAATCTACAAATACTCAGAAAATATGACGAGGCTCTTGAGAAAGCGGCTATAGCGCAAATCAATGCCAGAGAATTGGAGATTTTAAATCGCCAGGTGAAAAAAGACGGAGCTTGAGTTAAAGATTCCTGCTGCAGAGCTTGTAAATGTAGATAAGCTGTTAGTAGATGGGCATAATCCCAATGTGCAATCTAAGCGGCAGTTTAAAGCTTTGAAGGAAAGTATCAAGCGTTATGGTTTTGTGGTTCCAATTATCACTAACAAGGAGTTGCTTGTTGCTGACGGCGAGCACAGGCTTAAGGCTGCTAAAGAGTTGGGCATGAAGCAGGTATGTGTCGTTAAGCTGCCTGTTAACGATGTGGATCGCCGATTGATTCGTCAGGTTATGAATAAGATTCGTGGCGAACATGACCTGTTCTTGGATGCAGAGGAGTACTACCGTCTTGTTTCTGAGGGTTCTCGAGATTTGCTTAGGGGGTTGCTGAATGAGAGCGATCTGCGGATAGATAATCTGTTGAGGTTAAGGGAGCCTGTTGAGTATAGTGACGAAGAGCTTAGGCATATTGCGGACAGGTTCAAGACCAGAGTTGAGAGCAATAGGCTTGATAGAATTTGGGAAGAGCAGCATCCGAGAGATCCGTTATCTGTGAAGTGTCATGTGGAGTTTTCCACAAGGGCTGAGGTTACAGATCGAACTTTGGCTGTTTGTGAAGCTTTTGGATTAGGAGTTGATGAATCTAGACATTTTGTCGTTTTTGACGATTTCTCTCTTGATTTTAATCGAGGAGACCTGATTTGCATAACAGGTGATTCTTGAGGAGGAAAATCACTGCTTCTAAATGTGTTCAAGAGCTATTTTGGTGAGGAAGCAATCGGTTTAGATGAATTAGAGGTGGATCCCGAAGAGACACTTGTTGAAGGAATTGGAAAAGATGTCACTGAAGCCATTAGGATTCTTAGTTTTTGTGGATTGAATGATGCTTTTCTTTTTCTTCGTAAATACAAGGAGCTTAGTGAGGGACAGAAATATCGGTATAAGCTGGCTAAGCTGATGAACAGAGATGATAAGAGTGTTTGGCTTGTCGATGAGTTCTGTGCAACATTGGATCGGGTGATGGCTCGAGTAATTGCTTTTTTGCTTCAAAAAGTTGCTAGAAAATGTGGAATAACTGTTGTTGTAGCTTCTACGCATAGTGACTTTTTGGCTGATTTTCAGCCAGATGTTCTTGTTAGGAAGGGTTATGAAAGGGATGTTGAGGTTACTGAATGTAGTACGAAAGTTGAAAAGTGTACAATCTACGATAATGTTCAGGTCAAGAAGGGCTCCATTGAGGATTATCACAAGCTGAGCAGGTTTCATTATAGATCAAAAAGTCACGAAGAGTCTGAAGGCTTACGTGCAAGAGACTGCTTCAAGCTTCTCTTTAAGGGCGAATTGATTGGGGTGATTGTGTATTCTCGTTCTTATCTTAATCTTAAGCCTCGAAACATGATCTTTGGGAAAAGGTACGTTTTTACTCCCGGAGACATTCACACAGCTAATCTAATTAATGAGGAGATTGCGCGAATAAGCAGGGTTGTTATCCATCCCAAATTCAGGGGCATAGGTTTAGGGTACTATCTGGTAAAAGAGACTATGTCAAAGGTGGACGCCAAAGTGATTGAGGCACTAGCGGTAATGGCAAGGTATAATCCGTTCTTTGAGAAAGCAGGTATGGCTAGAGTTGATTACAGCATAGACAGGCGTTCAAAAGAAAAAGAGGTTAGAAGCTTCTTGGAAGCTCACAGTTTTGACTTTAATTTTCTGAAATCGAAGACCTATTGTGCAAAATTCTTTACTAAACTTAAGGGTCAAGACAAGAAAAAATTTGTTGAATATCTAACCGACTTTGCCCGTCAGCCATTTATCAAAGCTAAGAAAGTGTCCCCTGATTTGCTTACTAAGATGTTTAGCTCAGAGGCTACATACCTTTACTGGATTAATGCTTCTTCAGTTGTATGCAAAAGGTCCTAGCTAGTAGACTCTTCGCATACGAAGAGTTATAGTTTCACTGCTCTCTCCCCTCTTTTTGAAGTCGTTCAGACCTCAGTTTTATAGCCTCTTCCAGCGAAGTGGGTTAACGCCGTGGAGGAATCAAAGTGGAGCAGTTAGAACACAAACAGTTGGTAATTAGGCGCTTAACTCACATTCAAAACCTTGCCAAACAGAAAAAGTTCGCAGAAATTGAGTCACTGATAAACAGTAATTATGTGTAAAAGGAGTTGTGTAATGTTTGGGCGTAGAAATAAGCTGTAAAGAATGTAGCAATGTTCTATTTGATGGGGTTCCAAAGGATATGATATTTGGAATTCTCGGCTTAGGGATAACTGAGAGCGTTATAATCGATTGCTACTGAGCTTTTGAGACCAGTAACTTATCTCCATACCTGAAGGAAAGTTAGAAAATGCATCAGAATGTAATCTTAGAGTCTATTTCATCGCAATTACGGTTGGCGCTGAACATCGAAAATGTTGACGCTCTATTTCCAGGTTTTATGCATGGCGATTTTGCGGTTCTTCATGGGTCTTCATCAATTCAATCGTTACTATCGAGTCTATGTGTCCGCGCTCAGCTTCCTTATCAGTTGGGAGGTTTAGAAACCAATGTTCTGTTTGTGGATGGAAGTAATAGTTTCAGGTTGTATGATGTTTCAGCGATTGCTCAAAGTTTTGAGCTTGATCCAGGAAAGGTTTTAGGAAGAATCTTTGTTTCTAGGGCGTTTACAGCTTATCAGTTGATTTCTTTGGTTTTTGAACAGTTGCAGTACGTCATTAAGAAGTATAACTCAAAAGTTGTTATTCTGTCAAATCTTGCTCAGTTATTTCTTGATAATAATGTTCCAAAGAAAGAGGCAGAAGAGGTTTTTCTGCAATTAACTGCGTACCTAGCTAATTTTGCTAAAAAGAATCGAGTGATTTTGGTTGTTTCCCATACTCGATGTTTTTGGTCTAAGCGTAACAAGGTCTTCAAAGAGATATTATGTGAAAGCGCGAATGTTGTAGCTTCAATCAAAAAGTTTAGGGATATACCCAATTTTGTTTTGGAGAAGCATCCATCTTTTGAATTGGGAAAAGTGGAGTTATCGTCTGGGGCTGTTACTCTTTGTGATTTTTTGGAGGCCTAAGTTTTGGGTAAAACTGTAGAATCTTATCGTATGGCGTTAGATCGTGAAGTGCAAAAGTGGAGTAATTTTGCTAGGGCTTTACGGAAAGAGGATAGAGTTGTTTTTGAACAATTAATGGATGTTTGTCGTAACTATGCTTCTGCGGGAAGTAATGCTACGCGTCCGGTGTTGTTTGAGGCTATGGTTATGTGTATTCTGTTAGATCAACAGAAGTTTTTGAATAGGTTGAAGGAGTTATGCGACAAGAAAGTAATCCAGCAGGCATTAAGCGAGTGAAAGGTTGGATTTTTGATGTTTATCCTTCAACTGCTGGGCAAATGAATGTTTGGATTATTGCTGAGAATGGAAAAAGAATCCGGTTAATCGATGAGTTTACGGCTAAATTTTATGTTTCAAGCAAAAATGGGACTTTAGATGAGCTTTATCGTTTAGTTTCGAGTTTGCCTGTTGATTCTTGCAGGTTTGTTTGTAAATATTCTGAGCCTACAGCGGCATCAAAGACGATAGTTCTTGAAGTTACTGTGAAAAATTACCAAAATATTCCTTTTTTTATTCGTAAAGTTTTGCATGCTGGAAGGTATCTGCGTTATCAGTTGCATAATTGTGATTTGAAGTCTTCACAAGTTTATCTTTATGAACGAGATGTTTTTCCGCTTGCGTTTGTGGAAGTTGAAGTTGAAAAGTTTGGTTTAAATTACAAGTTTTTGGATTCTGTTGAAAATGTTGATTATCGGATTCCCAATCTTAGATTGGTTAAACTTGGTTTAGGTGTCTCCAAAAAACATAGGCAGACAACGTTTGATGAGCCTTTAGATAAGATTGTTCTCTCTGTTGATGGTCAAGATGTAGTGATTGATTCGGGTACAGAAAGGTACAAGTTAATTCACTGTTCATACCTTATTAGAAAGTTTGACCCCGACATAATTTTGACGAAAGGTGGAGATTCGTTTGTTTTTTCTTATCTTGCACAAAGAGCCTTAGTTAACAAGGTTTCAAACCATTTTGTTTTGAGTAGAGATGAAAGCCCTCTTGTGGCTGATCGTAAGCAAGGTAAAAGTTACTTTTCGTACGGTCAAACATATTACCGTGCCCCTACGCGGAGGCTTTATGGTAGAGTCCATATTGATGAGAATAACACGTTTATTTTGAGAGAAAGTGGACTTGAAGGATTAATTGAGATTGCCCGTAGTTGTCGGGTGCCTTTGCATAGGGCTGCTCGTTCTTCGATTGGTACAAGTATGTCTTCTCTTCAGAATTATCAGGCGTTAAAAGATGGCTTTCTTGTTCCTCGTAACAAGCATGTTGGGGAGGCTTTCAAGTCTGCTAATGCTCTTTTGGTTGGGGATCGGGGCGGTTTTGTGTATGAGCCTCGTATGGGAATTCATGAGGGTGTTGGGGAAGTTGATTTTTCTTCGATGTATCCTTCTTTGATGGCTAAATACAATATTTCGGCGGAAACGGTTCTTTGTGGTTGTTGTCCTGATTCTAGTTTGAGGATTCCTGAGTTGGGTTTTCATATTTGTGAGAAGAGGCGGGGGATTGTTCCTAAGGTTTTGGAGTTTGCTGTTACGAAGAGGCTACGCTACAAGAGATTAGTCAAAGAAACAGAGGACAAAGAACTCCGAGAGGTTTATGATAAGCGTCAATCTGCCCTGAAGTGGATTCTTGTGACATGTTTTGGTTATCTTGGTTACAGGAATGCTAAGTTTGGTACTGTTGATGGACATATGGGGGTATGTGCTTTTGGTCGGGATGCTTTATTGACGGCTTCTCATGTTGCTGAGGATAGAGGGTTTAGGGTTATTCATGGGATTGTTGATTCGTTGTGGCTAAAGAAGGAAGGGGCGTCTTCTGAAGATTATGGTAAATTATGTAAAGAAATAAGTGATAAGATTGATTTGCCTTTGGATTTTTCTGGTCTTTACAAGTGGATAGTTTTTCTTCCATCTAAGACGCATCCGAATGTTCCAGTTTTGAATCGATATTATGGAGTCAAAGATGATGGAAGCATCAAGGTTAGAGGTCTTGAAGTCAGAAGAAGGGATACTCCA
>JBDRNN010000011.1:0-2536 GCA_043811145.1 Candidatus Bathyarchaeota archaeon | reverse complement strand
TCGCGGGGCTATTCCAATCAACACAAAAGTTACAATCAAGGTTACTGCTGCTGAAGCTTTGAAAAGTCCAACCTGTAGTATAGCCGTGTCTTAAATTGGCTAAGAAAACAGCAACGCTGCAAGCATTCATGACGACTGCTGCTGCGGATGACACTTTAACGATTAAGATTCCTCCGGGCAACTGGAATTTGATAGCGTTAGAAGCGAAATATGAGGGCTATCCCTGTCTAGGCACGGCATGGTTTGAGCCTGTTCAGAAAAGTGGTGTCTGGGCTTCAGTTACTGCTGTTGGCATAGTTAAAACCCATGTTTTTAGTGGAACTGAAAACCTGTTGTGGAATGGAAAGTTGCCGTTGACTGAAACGGACGCTAGAATCATCGCTGGTTTAAGAGACGGTCAAGTCGGCGTTCAATTCAGTTTAAGTATTCTGTTGGAGGAGAAATAGCATGGTTGACCCGCATGTTCCTATGGAAAGGTTGAAGCAAGAGGTAACCAGCGTTACCTTAGTGAATAATACTGCTAAAACGGAAGATGTAACTGTTCCTCAAGGGGAACGATGGTTGCTGTTAGGGGCGAAACTTGCTAATCCGGATGATGTGGCCCGTGTTGTGGGGATTGACATATACAAAGAGGCTGCTAAAACTAATTTGCTTAGACAATTGTTTCAATTTTCAGCTAATGCATCGACTAGTCGACAATGGCCTTCTTGGCCTAGTGGTTCGACATCGGGTTCTTGCACTTTTCAATTTGCGCTTGTCATATTGGATGCTGGAAATACTTTAAAGTGTTTCTGGGAAGCTGGGGGTGCTAGTGCTGGGGGAGTTGATGCTGACGGTTTGGTTATTGAGTATTTGAAGGTGGAAATTTGAATAGTTTGATTCGTGTTGTTGCTGGCTGTTTTGCTGGGGCTGGAGCTCTCTTGTTGATTTATGAAGGTCATTATGAACCTGCTATCGCTATCTTAAGCACTATGGTCGGGTTCTTCGTAGGTGAAGCCAATGGTCAAAAGAAAGCAGCGCAAACCACGTAAAGGTTTCAACCGTTCAGCTAAGGAATGGGAACAAAGTATAGCTACTCATATTGGGAAGTTCATTGACAATTTAGATGCTAAGAATGTTTTAGATCTCTTTACTGCAGCTATTTGTGCGTATGGTGGTTATCGTGCTGGGGAAGTCATAGGGCAGCCTATTGAAACTAGATTGGGAATGGCTGCTAGTGGAGTCTTAGGATATCAGTTAGCTAAAAGCATGAATCCTGTTGCGGGCGCTTCTGGAACGGTTTTACTTGCTAGTTATGGATTAATCAACGTATGGAATCCTTTGACTGAGGCTGCAGAATCAGCAGAACAAGCTATTCAAAAAACCATTTATCCAGATCAACTCGAAAAAGCCCTTCAAGAATTGCAGAAACGACAACCTGGCCTCCTGGATATCTATTCAAAGACGTTAACAGCTATGAAGATGATGCCTGGCCTTCCATTGTGGTTATTCCTTCCTTCAAACGCTCCGATCGCAGCTGCACCAAAATAAACTCAGTTTAGTTAGACTATTTACTACATTTTTTTAGACTATTATTTTATATACCAATTAACCTATCATAACATTGTGATACAAATGGAATACACAACAGTTGGATTACCCAAATCCTTTGCGGAGCGATTCCACGACATAATGAGTTTTTTTGGGTATCGTACCTTCTCAGAATTCGTGGTTGAGACTGTGAGGCAAAGGCTGCAAGAAATGGAGAACATCCACGAAATAAAGAGTATGGAGAAAGATGACCATGAATAAAAAAGAATGTCCATTGCAGCATTTAGGTTGCCTCAAAGAAAAGTGTGCTTGGTACTTAGTTCATAGCAAACAATGCGCTATACCATTAATAGCATCAAAATTGCAGCTTTTCGTTGAAGATCTCTACAGAGGTCCTAAGGAGTGATTCATTATGAACTCTTCTTCTTCTTCATTGCTGGATATAGACCCAAAGACGTTGTCAAAGATTTTGGCTATAGCAGAGGGACAGCCTATCGCTTCTATCATATTTATCGTGAAGCGAGAATTCGAGCTAGAAGTGTCATTGCGGATAGAAATTCTGTATCTCCCCAGAGAGAAAAAAAACCAAATAGCCTAGACTAACTGAGGCATGAAATATGGTGTCTCGCGAGGAGAGAAAGATGATAAAACAATGTGTCAAATTCCTTATCGAAGAAAACGCTTGGGGCAGCTGGCATACTATATATAAAGAGATAGAGAGAGAGAGTCTACACACACACGAAACGGAAGCTAAACCATGAAGAAACCTAAGATGATGATTTTAATTAACAATGTTGACATGGAACTGGCGAAGAAACTGCAAAAATGCATTAATGAGCATAATGCTTTGAAGAGGGTTAAAGATGGTGAAGCGTGAAACTAGGGTTACGGATGGGGCTACTCTTCGTAAGAGCCGGCTTATGGGTATGTATCGTTTCATTGAGGATTCTGACGGAGCAAGCACAAAAACCATTCAGTCTTTTATGTTGATGAATTACGGCCTCAA
>JBDRNN010000010.1:0-5817 GCA_043811145.1 Candidatus Bathyarchaeota archaeon | reverse complement strand
GATCCACCTGAACTTTCAACATAAATATAAAGTCTACAAAGATTTGAGGGAAAAAAACCTAGTTGTTCAGCCTGGAATAAAATTTGGCTGTGATTTTGTGGTTTATGAGCAGGGACCGGGGATTGATCATGCTCCCTTCCTTATTCAGGTTAAAAATGAGGATGAAACCTTGGATGCAATAGAGATTGTTAGGGCTGGCAGATTAGCCACTACTGTTAGAAAAAGATTTGTAGTCGCTATACCGGGTAAGAGGTCTAAAAATATAAATTATTTAATCTTCAAATGGTGGAAAGCATAAGAAATACGTTACTCATATTCTATGGTTGCTGGAGGCTTAGGAGTAATATCGCAATAAACCCCTGTCACTTTACACTCCTTGACTATTTCATCTGCGACTTTCCTTACCACTTTCATAGGAATTGGGTTAACATCAGCTGTCACACCATCAATGCTATTAACCGACCTCACAGCCACCAAGTATTTAAGTGAGCCAACTTTAGTGCTAACCTTATACAAAACCCTTGGAAACTCAGTTTTTGAAGGTATTTCGACACCTAAGGGCTGTAATACGTCGTAATCTAGCTTAAAATCACTCTCTATGCAAATTGGGCGGCTATAAGTTCTACTTTCACTTTTTATTCCAGTGACATTCACATCTAAAACGTTGCAAGAAATTTTTCCGTTAACTTTTTTTTCTACAAGGTCCTTCACTTCTTGGGGTGCTTCTGTTAGCTTGTCATCAAATGTCGCAGCAAAACTTTGAAAAGGTACTTGTTCTCCTGTCTCCCACTCTATAAATTGAGTTGGTGAAAATGGAACTGCCTCCGAATACATCGACCGAGTCCAATCATCCACCCTTCTATTAAATATGCTGTCGGCTTTCCTTACAATATTGATCTTCTCTAAGGTTATCTTACCAACAGCCCTGATTGAAAGTCCAGGACCTGGAAATACGGGTCTTCTATAAACATACTTTAAAACGTCTATTTCCCTTGGAATCGAAAAAGGATTGAAACCATGTGTCAAATGAATTGCAAGCTTCCTGACTTCATCTTTGTATAAACCAGCTATAGGTTCGACAATTTTTTTAACGTTTTTAAATTCCAAGGAAACGTTATGTTGACTTTTAATACGCTTCTCAGTCTCGGTTATATCCGTCAGTATAGTTCCCTGAGCTAACACATTACAGTTCGATTCAGCCATCACTCGATCTACTATGGTTTCATAAGTCCTACGGAACTCTAGCCTTTTTTGCTCGGCATCTGAAATTCCCATAACTCTTTCATAAAATAAAGATTCACCGTTTACAATGTTGAAATTTTTGAAGACTGAAAACTTTTTAGCGACTAGTTTGGACTCTTCCTCTTTCTTGATCAACCTCATAAACCCAGTGTTTATGTGAGTGGCATAAAGGCGATCGCCAACCTCCAAATGAAGAAGTGCCGCTGTAACAGCAGAATCAACTCCCCCAGAAAGCATAACCTGAACTCTGTCTTCTGTCTTAATGCATTGGCGGATAAAATTCCGTGCATGGTCTAAAAACTCTTCAGCACTCTGTCGCGGAGACACCTCTGGGTTCGTATACCTAAAGATAGCGTATGTTGGCATGGGAATCTTGATAGAAATAAATGATATAAAGATTAATTGATGCTAAGGCAAGCTCAGAATTTCAATAATCTCTCTTCAGATCCTTCTCAGCAATTACTCTAAATCCGTATTGGTTGTTACCCTGGGCGTAAAGGGCCAGTTGACGGGTTCCTAAAATGGTTAAGTTACAACGTAATCCATCGACCAATATTGCTCGCTTTAGCCTTCGCATAGACGTTTGTAGCAACAATTATGTCTTGGACTGCAAGACCTGTTGAATCGAACAAGGTTATTTCATTGTTTGAGGTTCTTCCTGCCTTTTTTCCAGTAATTATATCCCCCAGCTCTCCGTAAATGATTTTTTCTGATATAATTCCTTTATTCAGAGGAACATTTATCTCTCCGCTATGTTTAGCCTGTTCGAAATCATCAACGATCACTTTTGCTCCTTTCAATATGGCAGGATCAAATTCTTCCTTACCTGGGGCATCAGCACCAATTGCGTTTATATGCATGCCTGAACTTATCCACTCACTTTTTACTAAAGGATCTCGAACAGGTGTTTGGGCTGAAACAACATCAGCTCCCATCAAGCATTCCTCAATTTTTTCACAATGCTTAAACGAATAGGAATATTGTCTCTGAACGGTATCGATAAATTTATGGTTGTTGTTCTTTGACCATACCTTAACTTCTCTTAACTTCGGTAATGTTCTGCTTAAAGCTGCCAATTGCGCGGATCCTTGAATACCTGCCCCAATCAAAGCCAAAACTTCCGAGTCTCTTCTGGCTAAATACTTAGCAGCAATACCCCCTGCAGCACCGGTTCTAACGGTTGTTATCGAAGTTCCACCCATAACTGCTATAGTGTTGCCCGTTTTGGGGTCTACTAAAATTATTGTAGCCCTAATTGAGGGAATGTTGTATTTTTCCGGATTGCAGGGGTGAACGTTAACTATTTTAACCCCCGAAATACCCAGTCTTTCAAAATAGCAGGGCATTGTTCGCAGATCGCCACAATATTTGTCGTAAAAAATGTAACATTTTGCTGGCATTTGCACTCTTTTCAGAGCTTTCTCTTTAAATGATTCCTCAACAGCTCGAGAACCTCATCCATAGTTAATATTTGTTTTATCTCATTTTCATTTAGCAACAAAATTTCGTTAACCAAATCACACGCAAACCTTGCTTTTTATTTAATTATTAGTTTAGATTCTCCGTGTAGCTTCAAATATACAAATAGTGTTTTAATATCATAAAGCTATAATTTGGTCAGTTCTTTTGGCTATTTTCTTTCTCCTCTGTAGTACATCTACAATCTCTTCTATGCGTTCAAGATTGACTTCGATTTCGAACTTTTCTTTTAGGCCCATCTGGATCTTTTCTAAAGTTAAGTTATTAGATGATTTAAGTAGCTTCACTGTGAGATTTGCTAAATCTTCAATCATATTCCATGGATAGATGAGCCAAGTCCACTCTTCGATTTTATGGGCATAATAATCTGGGACGTGCTGAGATGAAGTGACATAATGTACAACTGCCGATTTTATTTCTGATGGTGCAAAGCTTTTAATGTAATTAAAGGTGAGATCCATGCTTTTTCCAGTATCGGCGATATCATCAATCACCAGAACTTTTTTTCCATGAACATCAATTGGAAGTTTGGAAGTTATTTTGGCCTCTTCTTTATGTTGGGCAGTCGTATCGAGCCAATGTTCAACTTTCAAGCTGTAGAGATTTGTAATTCCCGAAAAATCGGATAGGAGCCGTGCTGGTACAAAACCGCTTCTCGCTAAACCTATTAAAATTTCAGGCACGTATTCAGAATCCTCGATTAGTCGTACTAGTTTCCTGCATGCGTCATAGACTTCATCCCACGTGATAATGCCGCATTTTATTTCTGTGCCCAAACAAGTATCACTTCGAATTACTAAGTATTTGTCCTCTCTACCTTAATTTAATTTTTTGGTAAAATTGCAACATATATCATGTAAGCCTGAAGTCCTCTTTTATTGTGGTCAGAACAGTATGGGTGTTAGTTCTTTCGACATAGGGAATTGCTAAGAGAGCTTTTGTAAAGTTGCTGAGTTCCTCTCTGCTTTTGAATTTTGCGATGACTATGGCATCTGTGATGCCGGTTACATCGTAGACGGCGCATGTGGTAGGAATTTTAGCTACTTCTCTGTCGACCTCTAACAGCTTTCCTTTTGAGACATTTAGCTCGGTTATGGCGATAAGTTCGTAACCAAGTTTTTCATGATCCAGTACCGCCGTATAGCCTCTTATTATTCCCTCTTTCTCCATCCTCTTAGTTCTAATCAAAACTGTCCCGACTGCGACATCGACCTTTCTTGCTATTTCTCGGAGGGATTGTCTTGAATCCTTTAGATATTCACTCAAAATTTTCGCATCAGTCTTATCGATCATCAATTGTTCATCTACCTATTAATTTTTGATGTATTTTTCATCAAATATATATTTTTCTCTATTTTTTTTGGACATTTGATTAGAAAAAATGTAATAAATTATATAAGTAATTAGTGCAGACTGTTGCTATTTATTAACAGTAAATTTGAGGTGAGCAAAAAGAAATGCCTTTCCTAAGAACCCCCGACGGTAAAATAACGCCTATAACCCGATCGGCTACAGATATAATTAACTTAATTAAGAAGGAGAAAATTGAATTCATAGACCTACAATTTACAGATCTTCCTGGGCGCCTGCAGCATGTCACATTACCTGCTTGCCAATTAGACGAAGATGCTTTCACAGAAGGTGTGCCAAAACTTGACGGCTCCTCCATAAGGGGCTTCGTAGAAATCCAAGAGTCAGACATGATGTTAAAACCCGACCCGTCAACTTTTGGAATAATTCCATGGTCACCAGAACATCTAAAGACAGCAAGGTTACTTTGCGATGTTTACTGGGGTTTTGGTCAAGGTCGATTATCTAGGGATCCTCGTGCTATTGCGCAGAAGGCTGAAGAGGCAGTTAAGGCTCAAGGCTTCGACTTTTCATATTTGGGACCTGAAGTAGAGTTTTTCGTTTTTGACAAGGTTAACTTGGATGTTATGATGCCTTCTCGTGGACAAGGTTACAGAATAGAATCAAAGGAGGCTGCTTGGACTTCCTTCGGTGAAGATGGAACAAGTATTCCAATAAGATTTGGAGAAGGCTACTTTCCAGTTCCACCTCAAGATACATTGATGGATTATCGAAGTGAATGCACTAGGACTCTGGAAAAGAGTTTTCATGTGATCTGTGATGCCCATCATCATGAAGTAGCTACAGCTGGCCAATGTGAGATCGATCTATACCGAGACACTTTGACCTGTAGTGGAGACAGTGTAATGACATACAAGTATGTTATCCGAAACATAGCCTCCAAGATGGGGATGGTAGCAACCACCATGCCTAAACCAATTTACTCAGACAACGGATCTGGGATGCATGTTCACGCAAGCCTCTGGAAAGATGGAAAAAACATGTTCTATGATCCTAACGATAAGCATGCTGAGCTAAGTCAACTTGGGAGATATTTTGGTGGAGGGTTAATGGAGCATAGTAGATCCCTCGCTGCTATAGTTGCCCCAACTACCAACTCTTATCGACGGTTAGTACCTGGATTTGAGGCTCCCGTTTACGTAGCTTGGAGCCGTCGAAACAGGTCTGCAAACGTCAGGGTACCCGTGTACCAGAAGGGTCCTAAGGCTGCTGGCCAGAAGAGAATTGAATTTAGATCTCCAGACCCATCCAGTAACCCTTACTTATGCCTTGCTTCCATACTTGCAGCTGGTATTGATGGAATTAAAAGAAAAATTGACATCGGAGACCCTGTTGACGAAGACATCTACAAGCTCTCACCTGAGAGACGGCATCAGCTAGGTATTAAAGAACTTCCAGGGAACCTTAAGGAGGCATTGGAGTGCCTTGAAAGCGACCATGAATATTTAAAGCCAATCTTCTCTCAGGATGTTATTGAAAAAATAATAGAAAACGGTATGAGAGAATCTATGGAGATTGCGCTGAGACCTCATCCTCACGAATTCTACCTCTACTTCGACTTGTAGTTAAAAAACCAATATTTTTTATTTCGAAATTTTTATTTCGTTTTTCTCGTGAAAAAGTAGGTTCTTAATTTTATGCATAGCCTCCAAATCTTTCGCTATAGGTTCTATCTCTATGGGAGCATAAGCCTGTGCTATGCTCTCATTTAAAGCCATATTTTCG
>JBDRNN010000009.1:0-12821 GCA_043811145.1 Candidatus Bathyarchaeota archaeon | reverse complement strand
GGTTGACGTATACCATGAAGCTATTAAAAAACAAATAGGCCACATAGAATCCGAACTTAGTAAAATCCGAAAGAGAAAGAAAATCATGAGAACCACAAGGGCTGAGCTAGGTTTTCCAATAATCTCTTTGGCTGGATACACTGTTGCAGGAAAAAGCACACTATTTAATTCTCTAACAGGAGCTGGAGTTAAAGTAGCTGAAGGACCCTTTACAACTTTATCTCCTAAGACGTCAGTCGTGAATTTCGGTGGCAAGAAGGCCTTACTCACGGATACCGTAGGTTTCATCGACGGACTCCCCATTACATTGATAGAAGCATTCAAATCAACTTTGGAAGAAACGACCTTTTCAAATTTGATAATATTGGTCATCGACTGTAGTGAAGAATTCAGTGAAATAGAAAGAAAACTACGTTGTTGCTTGGAGACGTTGAGAGAAATTGGTATAGTAACCACCCCTATCATAACAGCCTTCAACAAAATTGATCTAATTGATCATACTAGAATAAACGAGCTCAGTAAGAAATTGAATGTTTTAGCCTCTAGCCCCATATTGATAAGCGCCATTTATGACACGAATCTTTCTGAGTTGAAAGGGCTGGTTTCTGGAAGGCTTAGGAATTTTATGAGAGTTTCCTTTGAACTGCCTTTGAACTCTTCTTGTATGTCACTAATTTCGAAAATTCGAAAGTTTGCATCTGTTTTAAGCCAAGAGTATCACAATGAATCAGTTTTTGTAAAGGTTGAGTCGGCAGACCATTTGATTGACAAAATAAAAAATAATGTAGAACGTTTAGGAGGAAAGCTAATTGAGGCAGAAAGAATTTAAAGTAGTGATATTGCGCTTAGGTCATAGAACTTTCAGAGACCATCGAGTAACTTCTCATGTTGCCCTAGCTGCCCGAGCCTTCGGAGCTGATGAGGTCATCATAGCCGATTCGAAGGACGAAAATGTCGAATCAACTGTTAAAAAGGTAGTAAAAAACTGGGGTGGAAAATTTAATGTTATCACAGGTGTTTCGTGGAAAAAAGTCATTTCCAACTGGAAAAAATCCGGGGGCGAAATTATTCATCTCACCATGTACGGATTGGACGTTGATAATGTTATTGATCAAATTGTAGAGACAGGTCGTGATAAAATGATCGTTATAGGTGCAACCAAGGTTCCTGGGGAGCTCTACAAACTGGCAGATTTTAATGTTAGCGTAACCCACCAACCCCACTCAGAAGTTTCAGCTTTGGCTATACTTCTCGATAGACTATTTCAGGGTGAAGAATTGTCAAAAAACTTTAACAGTGCCCGTATCTCTATTTCATCATGCGCAAACGGTAAAAAAATAGTGCGTAAGCGTTCAGGTTAAAAAAGAATGTCATCTTCAACAAAGACCTCCGCAGATAAACACCTCTTGTGTAAGGTAGTGGAAAAAATCGGTGGTGAAAATGCGGTTAAGATAGTAGAGGTGTTGCTGGATAAAACAAAAGCCACGGAGGATGAACTGGCTAGAGGAACCGGAATAAAACTTAACGAAATTAGGAAAATCTTGTTCAAGCTAAACAGTTTCTCTTTAGCGTTTTCTGAAAGTTTGCAAGATAAAAAAACTGGGTGGCTTATCTTCACTTGGAGAGTTCGCCTAGATCAGTTGGACATGGTTATAAAAAACCAGAAGAGCAGAATTTTAGCGAAATTGAAAACGAGGTTTGAATACGAAGTTTCCCATGATTTTTATACATGTAACAACAACGGCTGTGAAAAGCTAGCCTTTGAGGATGCGGTTGAGTCTATTTTTAAATGCCCTAAATGTGGAAAGAGTCTGGAACATTTCGATAACACCAAAGTCGTAGAGAATTTGAACAACGTTGTCAAATCTCTAGCTAAGGAGCTTGACAGTGAATAGCTTTCCAACACAAAGTGAAGCTTTAAACATCCTACGTCTGGCTGGGTGTTCAAAAAGAGTTATTCAACATTGTAAAAAAGTTGCAGAATTAGCTATCTGCATATCCACAGCTCTATCAAAAAAAGGGATAGAGATAAATTTGAAAGTAGTTGAGGTTGGAGCTTTGCTGCATGATATCGGCCGTTCGAAAACTCACTCAGTCTTGCATGGTTATTACGGTGGCAAGATAGCTAGTTCTCTAGATTTACCCAAACCAATTGTAAAAATAATAGAGAGACACGTTGGGGCGGGTATTCCTGCCAGTGAAGGTGTTCTGCTGGGTTTACCCAAAAAGGATTTTATTCCCCTGACGATAGAGGAGAAAATTGTAGCATCTGCTGACAAATTGGTGAGTGGCCCTAATATAATCGATGGAAGTGACGCTGTAAAGGAACTTGAAAAAGATTTAACGAAAAATCACCCCGCTGTTGTAAGACTTAAGGGCTTACTCAATGAACTGTCTATAATGCATGGTGAAATTTTTGCTTACCCTAACTCTGATGGAAAAAGTTCCGAAAGATAAAAAGACTGAGGCTAAATACGCAGTTACTCAATTTCTAAACTCAGTCATTTCAGGTCTGAACGTAACTTTTCGGATATCAGAACTCAGTGAGCAAGGTCGTTTAACCATCAGAGCTGAAGGTGAGGATTTAGAAGTTTTCAAAAATTTTCTGAATGAAAACTTTGGATTAGCTCCACCCAACATCGAGGCACTTAAAACCAATGAAAACTTGCTGTCGTTTGTATCCCCTCCTGATGAAGATAGGAATGCCTTAGTTTTAGACCTAGGTCTTCCTAGTTCAGACTACCTATGTATTTTAACAGCAGACTCCTTGAAAACTACTCTAGCAAATGGGAAAAAAATCTCTCTAAACTCCCTAACTGACCTTTTTTGTTTAAGGGAAGGTTTTCCTCTGTTTGTGAAAATTGTTAATATAGATGAAAATATGCGAACTGTAAATCTAGAACTCAGCAGTCATCAAGTTTCCGTGTTTAAAGACTGGATATTAAGCCTCAACGATAGAATAATGGTTGTTGGAGCAACTAGAAGACAGCTAAAGAACACCTTTGCAAAAACAGGGAACCTTCGAGATATAACTGAAATCGAAAGGCTAGGGTTCTTTTCCCACAGTGTCCCCTGTAAACTAGGTTTAAACCCAAATACTCTAATACAGAATCTGAAAAGTCATCTTTCACAAATATCCATATACCACTTCGATTCTAGAAAGATCTTCGAAGAATTAGGTCCGTATACTTAAGACCTATGAATAATTACAAGTTTTCTCATTATGGTTTAAAAATTGAATTAAGCAATCGATTGGTAGGCATGTTCTATAGAGCGCTGTTGAAATAGCCTTTGGACTTGGTTTCCAAGGGTAATTTCTAAGATTTTGACTTGGCCGCTCATTAGCGAAAGGACGATTACATCCTGGACATCCACTTGTCCTAAATGCGCAATCTACCGCGATCACATTCTCCGTGTTAAGCCTTATGTCAACCAATCTCCCACTTTCGTCGAACGAAAAATCCTTCAAAGATGCTCCACAATTATCGATTATGTATCTTGAAAGTTGAACCCTTCGATAAGAGTTGAGTAGAGGTTGCTTTCGTCTTTCCATCTTTGAACCTTCCTCAGGATAGAAGCTGAAAAGATGTGTAAAACTTCCCATATCTCTTATTTTGAGAAAAAGATTGACTAGGTCCCTTTCGTTCTCTCCCAAGCCCACTATAAGATGGACTCCCGCCTTTCTAAGACCGAAAACCTCAACAGCCTCTATTAACCCATCCATGTATCGGTTCCATCTATGGGGACCTCCAGCTGATTTCCCCCTGCACTTATCAAATAGCTTTGGAGTAGCAGCGTCAATTGCAATACCTGCCATAGAGGCTCCTGTTCTCTTCATTTCTAGGAGATCCCCTTTATTTGTCACTGTTGGGGAAACTAGAACTGATATGGGAAGAGATACGCCTGCGCCCCTTAATCTACTAATAACTGTAACGGTATCTGAAGCTGCTCTATCCCGACATATTTGACTCACACAGATACGGCTAAATTTCGTTTCGTGTGCTCTAATCCTCTCAGTAATCTCCCCCAATGATCTTAAAGGCCATTGAACCCTAATGAGGCTTTTACATTCACTGCCCTTTGGGTTTTCTCTTGCTTGACCACAGTAGGAACAGTTGGCTTTACAGCCTTCTGGGTAATATTGAAGAAGGTTGATGCATCCAAGTTTTGCATTGCAATAAAAACCCCCGGGGGAGAATCCTAAGGCAATATCTGCTGCAGTGCTAAGCCTTACAACTTTGGGGGATCTTGTATCTTTTAACATAAAGCTTTCAATTACTATTACAATTTAGTTCAACCGTAAAAGTTTAATCCGAACTATGATAGCACAGCTGCGAACTTCGGTACAGCAATATTCATATTCGTGGAAGCGAAAATCTAATGCAAAATCGGGCGATATCTATGCGTGGACATCGAAAAAGAAGTAAAAAGAATGTCACCGTTATTTTGTCTAAGCTACCTATGCTTGATTGCGCTCATTGTGGATTTTCAACCTGTGCTGAGTTAGCTGAGGCAATTAGCAACGGCGCAGCAGTAATAAAAGCTTGTTGGGTTCTGAATCAGGAGGAGAAGGTGGCTCTTAAAATTAACCGGAAGAATGTTCCTTTGAGTCCCTTCGTTCAGGATATAATTCGAAAGACCGTGTTAGGCATGTTGTCTAGTCTGAAACATGTAGGGATGAAAGGGGAGGAACATCTTCTCATAGTAGTGCAAAAACCAAAAAAAGCGCGATAAACGATCCAATTTTTCGATGCCAGTCTGCACAAATAAGTGAGAAATAGGAACTAGCCTCGCAACTTTTGAACCATTTACTATAAAGGTTAGATAAAAATATACAGTTGTTGAATTAGTTGATGATCATCTTTGCCCGTATTCAAAGACAAGAATAAACTTTCACCACGTTATATTCCTAGCGTTCTTCCTCATAGAGAGAAACAGCTTGATCTGTTGCATAGTCTATTTTACGATGCTCTAGAAAATATCTCTGACTCATATTGCAGGATCTGTCAGGTGATAGGTGGAGTTGGCACTGGTAAAACCTGCACAACCATCCGCTTTGGAGAAAAGCTTGAAGAAGAGGCTAAAAAACGGAGAATAGACCTAAAGCATGTTTACCTTAACCTAAAAATGCTCGGAGGAAGCAGGGTTGTACTCTACCGTACGCTAATCGAGAAAGTTGCTCCAGAACTTTATTCGACAAGCCTCAGCGCTGAAGAAATGCTCCGTGAACTTGTCAAATATCTGCAGACAAATAAAAAGTACCTTTTAATTTCGCTTGACGAGATTGATTATTTTATAAAACGTACAAAAGAGAGAATCGTCTACGATTTGACGAGGCTGGACGAGATATCCTTGGAGAAGCCTAGTGGAGTAATTGGTTTGGTATTCATAGCTTGGGACAAAAGTTTCCACAAGCTTCTAGACAACTCGGAGTTAAGTACACTAGGCAGAACCTACGTTGAGTTTCCCCCTTATCAATCTAGCCAGATTGTAAACATTTTGGAAGCCAGAGTTGAAGAAGCATTCAAGCTGGGAGTAGTTTCAGATGAAGTCTTAGAGTACATAGCAGATGTAACGGCTTCTCCGCCTGTATCTGGAGACATCAGATACGCCTTAGACCTTCTTCTTTATACTGGGAATCTAGCGGACAATCAAGGCAGTCAAAAAATTTTGCCGGAGCATGTTAGAATGGTTCATGGGAAAACATTCCACGGAATAACCGACGATGACATACTTGAGCTTCATAATAAGGGGAAGGTTGTTTTGCTCAGTATTGTGCGTTCTTTGAAATCAATGAAAGAACCCTACGTGTCTCTCCGCGATATAAGAGAAAACTGTGCAGTCGTATGTGAAGAAATCGGAATAAAAAAAATGATTGACATTGAAGAATATGTTCAAGATCTATCTGACAGGGGAATCATAGACATAAAGTCGTTAACCCAAATTGGGATAAGTGGGGTAACAATGAGTGATCTTGAAAGATTCCTGGACAACATTGTTGAAAAAATAAAAAGCGGTTTAAAATGAGCGAGAAAGCAACTGAATGGGAAATCGAGCGGGGTCTAGGGACTGAAGGAAGGCTCAGAATCATGAGGACGTTGATTAAAAAACCTGACGAAGTTTTCACAAAATATCAACTTGAGAGGCTTGTATATCTCAAACCAATCGCTGTAAGGAAAAATCTTAACGTTTTAACGGAGATTGGCTGGGTGCAAGAGCTACCATACCAGCCTAGGAAATATAAAGTCAACATGGATAAAGAAACCGTTAGACATCTAGCTAATTTTTTCGAAAAAACAGGGTACATCTAAATCTTTCCGAAGTTAATCTTGTTGAAATATTGAGAAAATCGGGTAGTGGAACCCCCCCTCCCCCTCCTGAAAGGTACGTGTCGCTATAAATACTGTTGTAGCCCCACTAAGACCAGAGGAAGGATAAATATGACCGAACAGGTTCTTGCAATAAAAGACATAAAAGGTGTTGGATCTGAAACTGCGAAAAAGCTGACGAATGCTGGTTTTAACTCTGTTGAATCCGTAGTTGTGACCCCTGTAAGAGAGCTGGTGGAAAGAACAGGAATAGGGCATGATACTCTTTGGAAGATCACGCAAATAGCAAGAACGATGGTCAAACCAGGGTGTTGTAATGCTTTGGAACTCTACAGAAAAAAACAGGAATCAAAAAAACTGGAAACCGGTTCATCTGCTCTCGACAAACTATTTGGTGGTGGAATAGAAACTCAAGCCATCACAGAATTGGTGGGAGAATTTTCTAGCGGGAAATCCCAGATCTGTATGAAACTCTCAGTAATGTGTCAACTTCCATTAGACAAAGGTGGTTTAGGGGGAAAAGCATATTTCATTGACACTGAAGGAACTTTTTCACCTGAGAGAATATATGGGATAGCTCAAAACATGGCTCTTGATCCAGAGGAAGTATTATCAAAAATTCTCTACAGTAGAGCACATAACAGCGATCACCAAATTGCTATAGTTGACGGTACTGCAAACATCTTACATGAAGAAAACATCAAACTGCTGGTTGTAGATTCCATAATAAGTCATTTCAGAGGCGAGTACATTGGAAGGGAGCATCTAAGCGAGAGACAGCAAAAGCTCAATTTACACGTCCATAAACTCCTACGACTAGCTGAAATCTTCAATATAGCCGTAGTCATCACAAATCAAACTCAAGCAAATCCCCAGGCCTTCTATGGAGATCCTAACAGGCCCGCAGGAGGGAATGTTCTTGCTCATGCTACAACCCATAGGATCTATCTAAGAAAGTCGAAAGCCAACACGAGAATTGCAAAAGTTATGGATAGTCCAAAACTTCCCGAAGCAAAAGTTACTTTTCAGATAAACGAGAATGGCGTCGGCGATGTTAACGGTAAGGATGCTGACGCGTTAGAGGAAGAATAAGCTAAGATCCGTAATCGGTCACATTTTTTTATGAAAAAATTAGGTGTTACAAATGGCTACATGTCCCAAAAGTGCGCTTCAATTACTCAATGAAGAAATTCGTGCTCCAAAATTATTTACAGGCTTCGGTGATTTGGACCTACTTATGGGTGGTGGAATCAAGCCAGGTCTCTTTTATCTTCTTTATGGAGATGAAAACAGCGGATTAGATGTTCTAGTTAACCGAATACTGGTCAATTCTCTTCTTCCACAAGAGAAGCATGGCTTCGGTGGTAAGGTTCTCTATGTTAACTGTGGAAACTATAGTCATGAGCAGACATTATTGAACATTGAGCTTCTCTGGAAACTTATCAAATCAGCTAACCTTGATCCTATGGAAGCCTTAGAAAAAATTAATGCAATATGTGCTTTCTCTGCTGAACAAGAAGAGCAAATTGCAGACGAAATTTCTGGCATGATCAAAAACGATGAGAAAGTCAAAATTGTGGTCGTCCGCAACATAGCTAAACTTTTTGTTGACAAAGAACATTCACAGGACAAAAACCTCACAAGAAAGATACCTGTGCTGGATAAAATTATCGAGAAGATTCTTCAAGCATGCTCAGAACGTAATATTGCGTTTGTCGCTAGTTGCAGACCACACAAGTTGACGCGAACTAGAATTCCTCTTCCAGAAGGTGGTTCGTATCTCACACATAAAGCTGGTGTCATGGTTTATCTAAGAAAAATAGGACAAACTCCTCAGTTCCAAGCTTTTCTATTGAAACATCCTCATAAACCAAAAGAAAGCAGTATTTTTGCGCTTATAGGAAAAGGATAATCTGGTTGGAGTAGCCCCTCCTTTCAGAGCTTGTCTACACGAACAGCTTGGTGGGCCGGAGCGTTTTTTCAGAAATTCGTCAAGAGAGTGGCAACGAGATAACTTCACGGTTTAAACACATAGGGGATGAAACTTGTGGAGAAATGCATGAATCCGTTTAAACAAAGATGTGAAAATACTCGGATAACCGTGTACATTGATGCAGGCGATGAGGTTTATCCTATCTGCAACATGTGCTGGTCAAACATCGCTGATGATGAAATAGAGTGGGATGGGATGGGAATTAAGAAGCTAAGCCATGAAATTAATTAGGATGACCCACGGTTAGGTACTTAACCTTCTTCTAATCTTTTAGTCCAAGCAATCAGACTTTCAAGTAACTCTCTTATCTTCTCTCTTGTTTTCTTATCTATAACTCGGTTCTTCTCAATTTTTTCATTAACGAAGGGTACAATTACCTCTGGACGATTCACAGGATGCATGTTAAGGAAAACCAAAGTCTGTCGAAGATGGTATTGCGCCCTTGCCGTACCAATCATCCCTGGAGATGCACCTAGTACTGCGACAGGTTTATCTTCGAAGGAATTGTCTCCATAAGGTCGTGATGCCCAATCAATCGCGTTTTTCAGGACACCTGGTACTGAAAAATTGTATTCTGGCGTAGCAATTAGAATCGCATCTGCGGCTCTAATTTTTCTCTTGAAATTTTTAACTGTCCCAGGCATCTTGTTTTCCAAAGCTTCATTAAATAGAGGAATTCCTTCTAGATCGAAAATTTCAAGTTTTGTATTTTTAGGCCTCAACTCCACAGCTGCACGTAACAATATTTTGTTGTAAGAATCCTTTCGTAAACTACCAGCAAAACCTAGAATCTTGGTTAATTTATCCATAAAAAATGATATGAGCAATCCGTTGAAATGATTTTTGGCATTTAACGTTTCATCTGCAGCTTTTTTTGAACTGCTAGGCTTGTTAATTCTCGAATCGCATCAAAAGCAATCCACTTTGCGCTTTTATAATCCTTCTTTTCAATCTCTCTAGCAGTTTCAATTGCCCTACTATTCAGTCTGAGGTTTCTTTTTCCAATCTGTCTTAGTGCCCAATTAACTGCTTTCTTAACAAAGTTTCTATCATCGGCAGTCTCTCTCTTTATAATTGGAAAGAACTTTTCAAATTGGCTATCATCTGCTTTCTTATCATTGACAGCTAAGCAAGCCATCAACACGAATCCTGCTCTTTTGGTAAATTCTTCCTTTCTGGAACTCCATTCAACTGCCTTTTCATGAGAAAATCCAGTCTTTTTAAAAAGATTGTTACAACATTAATCACAAACGTCCCAGGAGTCAAAGTCTTTCGCCCAGCTTTCCATCTGCTTTTCCGTAACATTCTCTGGGGGCGTCAATCATGCTTGCAAGTATCCTTACCTCATGAATACCTGAATTCCATAGTTGTAATGAGAGGCTATGGTTTCTACGTATCTCTCCAGCTATCTTTCTCAAATCAGGAATCGACACCCCATAGGCATCCTTAGGGTTAATTCCAAACCGTGCCATACCTTCTACTGCTTCAGGGTTAGACAGAGACTTTAGCCGATTTAGAACATCTTTATACTCCACATTATCACCTTGTCTTCTTACTCGTTTTTATCAACAATCAGGTGATTTTCTAAACTATCTCTTCCATAGTTAACCAAAACTCTGCCTTTTTCAGCATCTGAATAACGCGCAGCCAATGATGCTGCATCCATAATAGCTTTCTTTGTCTTAGGACCTTGAAGTATTGTGGTTGGGCTGCCCCAGTCTGGGACCTCAAAAATATAGTCACTCTTTCCCTTTAAATTCGTCAATTGTTTGTTCTCGGACTCGTTTCTTCCCACAACTATTTTGTTTTTCCCTCGCCTGAAGTGTCTTCCAACCTTAATCAGAGCAATATCCTTCAAGGTCAGTCTTTTTTTATGTTTAAGAAGATCTCGGACTTTTGTAGCGAACTCCTTGTAAGTAAGCAAACAGCCACCGGATGGGCATGGATAGTCTGCTATTCGAAAGTTTTTTGCCAATTCAATCTGTCTTTTCCTAGATCTCCCCCTTATGTCTAGTAATTTGTTTCTGTCTATCCAGCCCTCTTTTTCAGCTTCTGTTTCTGGCAGAAGCTTTGCAGACAATGGTCTTACAATCTTTCTCGTCAATCCAGTTTCTTTTTCTATTATCCTTAGTGCATGCAAGCGTTGAGACATTGGTCTTTCTTCAACTACGTCTCCTGTAAAAATGAAAGATGCGTCAATTTGCTTGGCCACAGTCTTGGCTTTCTTCAACATGAAGATTCTGCAGTCGATGCAGGGGTTCATATTTTTGCCATAGCCATGCTTTGGATTTTTTATGATCCGCAGATACTCCGCGCCTACATTTATTATCTTATAAGGGATGCCCAGTTTCTTTGACACTGTTGCCGTTTCACATTTGCCTCTCCTGTTACAAAGACAGAAAGGAGTAGTGAAATTTACTGCCTCAACTTCTATGCCTTGATCTATGATTAATTTGACTGCTAGTGTACTATCCAAGCCACCCGACAGTAAAGCTAACGCCTTCATTCTCGTTTCTTTCCATTAAGCACCATTGTGTTGGTAGTCATAAACCTTTAGCGTCCTGAAACGGTTGAAATGTTGTTTTAGCTTAAACTGGCTACTGTATGTTTTTTCAATAATAGTTCCATTTCGATTTGACGCACCTTGGTGCCCACACACTTATGTCCCGGGCAAAATCCTTTTTCCAGAACTAAATTACAAGTTAACTTTTTTTGTTAAAAAGTTCAAAGTTTTATTTATCTTGTAACAATTACTGGGCAGTGTGCTTTTCGAATTACCCCATCGCTTACGCTTCCAAGGAAAACTGCTTCCAACTTACTTACGCCTCGTGCACCCATAACAATCAGGTTAGCCTTTTCCTGTTTAGCGGCATTGATTATCTCCTTAACTGTATCGCCTTCTTTCAGGTGTGCAGTTACAGCAAGTTCTCTATTTGTCTTGGTTTTTTGAATTTGAACAACCGACTTTTTCAAAATACGTTCACCCGCTTTCCGTGCCGCATCCATAACTATAGGCATGACAATTGTGGAACTTATGGCAGGCGTTACCGTCAAAGGTATCTGATAGACGTGCACTAAAACAATTTTGCTGCGAAATTTCTTAGCTAACATACTTCCACAGGCTAACGCCTTGACTGAATGCTTCGAACCATCAACAGGAATCAAAATTTTCGTAAACAAATTTTTTATCTCCACCTCAAAAATACTTACTCCTGATAAATTATATTTTTACTTGATTAATATTACACCCGCAAGGTTTAAAAAAATACGCGTTAAAGTTTCCCGTGCCCTCAGTTCTAGATGCTATTGATAGGATTGCTTGGCATATGCGCAAACTAGCAGGATGAAAAATTAAATTATTGGAGTTCTAGTTGTTCATACTGGTTTTTCGTTGCGTAGGTATTGGGCTAGCCGAATGGCTTCATCGGCTGAAAAAGTGTTATAGACGTCAAGCTTTTTCTTTAATGTAATATTTGACATCAAATGAAATTTTTCCGTTAAGCGTCGCTTTCAGCCCAGCCGCTTCCACTGTTAGGTCCTTGAAAACTATTTCCAAGTCGGATTCTTTACCGGCTAGTTTCTCGATAATTTATGCGAAAGTATCTGCCGCAACTTTCTGATTTTTCTTTTATCATTAAAACACACCTTGATTTAGATAGAGCACGTAGGCATATTAAGGCTGTGTATTTATAGCTCTACTATATTTTATGGTTGTGGGAATTCGGGGGAAGAGATATATTCAGTGAAATTAAACAAAAATGCTTGGGAATATATTATTAGAGGTAAAGGGATGTTTTGCTGGGTTTAGTATGATTGTTGGGCTTATACCTGATGGTAACCGTAGGTATGCTGAAAAACAGGGTATACCTCGAATCGAGGGATTCAGAAGAGGCGCAGAAACACTAAGAGACTTTTTTGACTTTTGTTCTCGAAAGCACATCTCGACGGGAATTATCTATGCTTTGAGTGAAGACAACCTTAACAGGACTGTAGATGAACTTAAAGAATTATTTACTGTTTACGAAGAACAGTTTCTGAAATATTTACATCCAGATTCAGAGGCTCATCGAAGACGGGTTAGGTTTACATTTTATTCTACCCAGCCAAATATGCTTCCCACCTCTTTGAAAGCAGTAATGCGTCAACTTACAAAAGCCACCAAAGCATACACAAATCATCATTTAAAGATTTTAATGGCATGGGATGCACGGCATGAGCTTCTGAATGCTTGTTTGAAGGTAGCTAGAAAACCTCGATCAAAAATGGAGTCTTTTTTAATGGTGAAGGATAAACCTAATCTGATAATAAGAACGGGGCATCATCAAAGATTGTCTGGTTTTTTGAGTGTTCAAGCACGGTATTCTGAGCTTTATTTCATTAAAAAATTATTCCCCGAGTGCATAGAAGAAGATTGGAAAAATGCCCTGAGCTGGTACTCTGCACAACAGAAAAAATTTGGGCGATAGTTAAAATCTTAATTTTTTGCCAGTTTCCTTTTT
>JBDRNN010000008.1:0-3735 GCA_043811145.1 Candidatus Bathyarchaeota archaeon | reverse complement strand
AGGCGCTATAAAGCCGACATAAGATCGGTAAACAATGAATATGCCTACAGCAACCATTACAAGAGCAGATACAGCCGCAGAAAATGTTTCAAATTTATGATAGCCAAAATGGAACCTTCCACTAGGCAAGCGTCGAGATATCTTTAATCCAGACAATGTAATAAAAGAGACAAGTGCATCGGTAAATGTATGAGCACTATCTGCCGTTAAAGCGATGCTCCCAGACAAAATCCCGAAAGCTAATTCTATTGCTCCAATTGACACAAATATTACAATGGATATTTTAGCAATTCTCTCGCCCTTCTCTAAGTCAATGAGCATCATTATATGTGAATAAAAGAGGACAACTATTTATGGCTCGCTAAGCTAGTATCACAGCGAGAGATTAATTTCAGCAAAAGTTTGACTTTTTTTAATGTTTTGCTCGTTTAACCAGTAATTTTGTTTTTTGTGGAAAATGTTTCGTGCTGAGTTTTTAAATAATATTTAAAAAAAAACATCCGGGTTAAAGTTTCCTTTCGAAGAATTCTGGCAGGTTTTAGTATTTTCTATGTTTCTGGAAACATTCTCTACAATAGACCGGCTTGCCTTCTGTGGGTTTGAATGGAACCTGTGTCTCTTTACCGCAATCCGAACAAACAGCGTCATGCATTTGGCGCGGCCCAAAACTGCGTCTTTCGTATCCCATGCTTTTCACCTCACTTGAATTTGAGTCAAACATAGAGATTTAGCGAGGCAAAAAGCGCATATTAAAAAAAGCTATTTAACCTGCCTATTCTCTTAACGCTAACTCCTAAAATATAGGATACCGGTCCTAAATATAAGTATAGCTCTTTCACTTTCATGACCAAGACATATACCTAAAAGGGGTTTTCAGCTATCCGCTTGTTTATAAGTTGGAGAGAAGGATATAGAGGTATAAACCCCGAAGTTACGAAATGGTTCAGTCAACAATGGATCTATCTCGTATTTTTACTGGAGGGAAACTGCTGTGGATGGATACACCAAAATAAGTGAAATTCACCAATACATGCGAGACATAGATATCAAAGGGAAGATAGTTGACATGAACGCATTCATGCTGCTCGTAAATGATAAGACAGGCCAAACCTTCATAAGATATTCTCAGAAGTTCAGATCTGCTAACGAGCGGAGAATGCTGCTAGAAAACCTGAAAATTGGAAATAATGTAAAGATCACCAACTGCGAAGTAGTTAATTACCACGGAATTCTCCAGCTTAGACTTACAAGAAAAGGGCAGATAACCAAGATTACCTAAAGAAGCTGCTAGAATACTCGCCTTTTTTAGGATCAAGGTTAGTGTTTAACGAAAAAGAAGTAGGGGTTTTTACTCCACTTTTATCTCTTTTCTACCTTCCCAAAGGCCATGCAGATTGCAGTACCCTATAGCGTAGATAGTACCACTCTTCTTCAGCCTCGTAGTAAGCACAATACTAGGTTCAGAGTAGGCTGGAGTAAGACACATAGCTGTGAGCACTATTGGATTGAAGGACCTTTCATCTTCGTAGAAATAAACTTCAATCCTCCTGATTGAGTGCTCTAAGGTATTTGGATGAGGCCCAACGGTTACTTTTACCTCTGACGGTTGATCAACCTTGACAACATCAGGAGCAACTATCCTCGGAGTATGAGACTCAACTTTTCCAATTGCCTCTCCGGAGGCGGTTTCAGGGGTATAAATAAGATTTCCTAAAGTGTTCATTATATCACCAATATCTTTATTCAACCAAATAATAAATACCTTTTTAAAAAAAACCTCAACTAGAGCAATATTGATGGCCTCCCTCGATAGTCTTGAAAACGTGAAACTCGACTCTAATTATACACTTCATGTAGAATCGAAACAAAGAAAATATATTGAACAAAAAAATTTCCAGGTATATGTTACGGATGAACACACTTGTGAACCAGACTCTGCTGTTATTACAGGAATATATAGTACTGGTCGTGAGTCGATGAATATCAAGGGATGGATGGATATAGAATATTTTGAGAACATCAATTTTAGGTGTAACCAAACACTTAACCTAACAGCATTGGGGTTAGATGTTTCTCTTTTCAGAATTCTCGGGGGGTTAATTCCAGCAGGGGGAGCATCATGGTGGCTTACCAAATGTTTCAGGGAAGGAGTAACCTTCATAAGGAGACCGAACGGTTACTTCAGCAGGACATACAACCTGAGCTAACGCCTATTGGGTTTCTTCTGATTAATGCTGGATGTCTAGCACTTAAGGACTGGTATTGGCCTGAAGGTGGATGTGAAGGCCCACAAAAGCTTCAAGGCTTCAAACCAATAAACCAGGAACAAGCTCAAGCTAATGTTGAACGACTATGTAGTAAGCTTGAAGATGTCTTGTCCAGAGAGGCTGAAAAAGAAGTCTTCAAGGGTGTTTGGAAAAGAGCGGAAAACGAGCTTGCTCTGCTTAGAAGTAGCAACTGATGCCATTTTTTCAAGAAGCTTATACAAACGAAAAAAGGAGAGACTTTAACCCCTTTCTTCTGACTCCAAGTATTTTATTGCATCTAAGGCAGCTTTGCAACCTGAGCCTGCTGCGGTAACTGCTTGACGGTAGATGTAATCGTAGACATCGCCAGCCACAAACACACCCTCAACACTAGTCGACATTCCATCTTTGGTGAGGATATACTGTTTATCATTCAATTCTAGCTGTCCTTTGAATAGTGCAGTGTTTGGAATATGTCCTATTGCCACAAATACGCCATCACATACGACCATGGATATTTCTCCTGTGACTATATCTCTAAGGTTGACACCCTCAACCTTGGATTCACCGATTATTTCAGAAACTTGACTATTCAAACGAAATTTAATCTTCTCATTGCTGAAGGCTCTATCTTGCATTATCTTGCTTGCACTCAGCTTATCCCGCCTATGAACGATAAGAACATCTTTGGCAAACCTTGCCAAGAAGAGAGCTTCTTCAATTGCACTATCCCCACCGCCGACAACGACTACATATTTATCCTTAAAGAAAAAGGCATCACAGGTGGAGCAGGATGAGACCCCTCTTCCTCTTAATCTCTCTTCAGACTCTAAACCTAACCATCTTGCAGATGCTCCAGTAGCTATGATTACTGCATCACCAGTATAGACAGTGGAACCGACAACCACCTTGAAAGGCGTAACGGAGAAATCTACAGAGGTTGCGTTTCCATCGATAAACTCAACGCCCAGACGTTCAGCCTGCTTTCTCATAAAATCCATCAGGTCAGGACCCGTAACTCCTTCTGGGAAACCAGGATAATTTTCAACGACTGTTGTTTCCATAAGCTGTCCGCCAGGAACCCTCCCGGACACTGCCAATGGTTTGAAGCCTCCACGGGCGATATAGATAGAAGAGGTTAAACCTGCGGGACCAGAACCTATTATGATTACTTTTTTCAACTGCAATTTCCTTCTCAGAATAGAATCTCAAACTAATAAAATATATAGGTAGATAAAATATTGGAAAACTGAAGTTTATAGTTGTTTATGTTGCTCTACTTAGTCATCGGATAGTTGCAAGCTTTCCAAGCAGACATACCTCCCCATACGTTGAAAACTTTCTCAAAGCCTGACCGCAATAAGATACTTGCGGCTAAACCTGAGCGGTGGCCTGCGCCGCAGATAACCGCAATTGGCTTCTCGCGCGAAACTTCGCTTATTCGGTTCTCCAGAAGGCCAACATATATGTGCAGAGCCCCTTCTATATG
>JBDRNN010000007.1:0-3201 GCA_043811145.1 Candidatus Bathyarchaeota archaeon | reverse complement strand
CTACAGAAAGAGATAAGGTTAACGGGGAGCGATGTCTCTACAATGCCTCTCAAGAAAAGTACCCCCCTTTTAGTAAATGGTTAACAGAATTCACAGATGAAACTAAAAGGGGTCCGTGGGTATGGGTCAGGATTGACCCTTCAAAAATGACTTGGTGGAGAGGTCCAAGGTTTGAAACCGCAACTTTCCCTATAAGCGATTAAGATGCATAATCCGCTTCCGTTAGCTTCACTGGACTGTTTTTGTTTTCCCAAGAACTATTCCATAACCCAGCTTTCGTTGCTGGATTAATCTTTCAAGCGACTTTGCAGATTCTGTGAGTTGTGCAGATTTAACATCTCCAAAGCTACAAAGTAGACTTTCACTAAGAGATTTGAATGATTTGATAGTGTCCTTGTATTTCTCATACAATTCATGTACTACATCAGACCGGTCCAATGTCATGATGTTCTGAAAACCTGCTTCATTTAGCAAGAAACTTAATCCCTTAAGTGATTCTGCCCCCGCCACACAGCTTGCGAACAATGTCACGTTTTGCAGCTCTTCTTGAGTTCCATCCATGGTGACGTCAGAGATGGCGACGGTTCCACCTGGTTTAAGCACTCGATATATTTCAGATAGAGCCTGCTTTTTTGTTGGAAAGAGGCAAAGTGAACACTCACTTATGACAACATCGAACTCTTGGTCATTGAAGGGTAGCCGCTCAGCATCACCACGCCTGAAAGATATCCGATCGGATAATCTTTCCTCCTCAGCAGTAACCCTTGCCTTACGTACCATTTCTTCAGATAGATCAACTCCGACCACTCGGCAACCCAATAGTTTTGAGAGAAAGATCGCCGTAGTGCCTTTCCCGCTAGCTATTATCAAGAACCAAAGATTCCCTCTCAATCTTTGCCAGACGTGCCAGCTCTTCAGTCAATTTTAGCCAACCGGGGTGTATAACGTCCCCAAAGAAAGCATCAAGGAATCCGTCCTCGTAAAATTTAGTTACCTTCTGTTTCAACTCCTCTGCGTTGAGGCGACAACATTTTTCTGGTTTACCAGACATGGACGACTCCCCTAATATTTCCGGTGCAAGTACGCTCCGTTTATGTCGGTCATATTATAGGCGCAGAAAGGAATAAGCTTCCCATCATGGACTGCCACATGAACACAGCATTTCGATAAACGGTTAAGATTGATGGTTTGACTGTCCATAAATCCCATTGTGAACAAGAGTAAAGACTTTTTCAGAAGTGTTTTTGCTGTGTTATGCAACGGCAACATACATGAGCACTTTACATTTTCCCATTTATCGACGCCTCTCTCGGTGTCAGTTGTCATATCGATAAATTAAGCAGTGTTAAAATTAGCCGAGCTATTCAAATAGGTTTTTACGTCCAAGAAACGCGTTAAAGGAACTGCCCGATTGTCTTCTACAAGCAACAGGGTGAATGCTGAGCAGTGAAGATCGGGACAGGGAACAGGATAGAGATCATACATGGAGAGGAAACCTAGTTGTTCTTCTAAACGTTTGCCAAGTCCAGCTAAAGAAATATGACGGGCCTCTGTAAAACGTCCAAGCTTGGCGAACGGTTGAAAGACAATTCCACGGACCACGTCGAGGTTTCGCATAGCAAAACGGACAATTTCTCCAAGCTGATGATCATTGACCCCAGGTACCACCGTAACAACGAGGATTACTGGAACTCCCTCTCTACGGCAGTTTTCTACTGCTTTCAATTTCATGCCTAGAATGTTGGCACCGCGGATCTTGCCGTAAACGTCATCGGTTACACCATCAAACTGAAGATAGAAATCAGACATACCTGCCCTTTTCAGGTCTCGCACCAAATTTTTGGTTTTTAGATAACTTGATCCCATTTGTATCGACCACTAGTTGATGGAAACCCATATGGGTACCTAGCTCCAAAAGCTCCACCAGATCTTTTCTTAAAGTAGGCTCGCCACCTGAAAGTTGAGTAGGTGAAGCTTGTCCTTCGCTTGTATGCAAAGTTTTGAACATATCTCGAACAGATTCGATGTTCACATCTTGACTTGGGGAGGGAGAGGAAGCGAAGCAGTAATTACAAGTTAGATTGCAACGTTTAGTTACCTCCATAACTGCAAGACACGTATGTTGCTGATGATTTGGGCATAAACCACAGTCATAAGGACAGCCTTTTTCAATGCTGGTCTGCGCACTCTTAAGTTTGCGAGGCTTGCCAAACTGATTGCCCCATTTGAAGTGCTCAGCATCATCCCAATATAGAGACTTTGAGGGACCATGTGCTGGACAATTCCGTTTCATAAAGACTTTATTTTCGCTCTCAACTAGTTGAGCTGGAATTTTTCGCAGACAACATGACAGACACTATTAATCTTCTCGAGCAGCAAATCTTTATTGACCATTATCTATCTGCCTCATCTAAACGCCAGCTTTACTACTGAAGAGAATAATACACTCTTTAAAAAGATGGAGTGTAAATTAATGCACTATTTACACAAATTTTTCGCTGTTTCCTTTACCACATCTGGGACAAAGCATCTTCTCAACCTGCTAGTTTACGTATAATCCCAGCAATCTTATCTACAGCTAAGACTGAGAATAGAATATAACTGAATTCAGGAAAAATCAAAAAGAAATCAACTTAACTGTTAAGGACTTCCAGTCAAGATTAGAGGTAACGAAAATTTTGGAAGAAGCTCTGTTTTGTGGAGTAATTGAGCTTCTGTTAAACAAAAAAGGGGAATTGGGAATCTACGAGTCGGCGTGATGATTGCTATTGTTTCTGCGCATAGATGGACTCTGTCTTGTAACCTATTCTTTTCCATCCATCATACAAATACGCGTATATTGTGTAGTATCCTGTTTCCTTGGGTGTGAACTCAGCGGAGTAACGGGCTTTTTCTCCAACTGGAAGATCCTTTATGTCCAGTGTAGCCTGCTCTTCTAACCTTCCTATTGGGGTTTCCACCCAGAATTCAAGTTTCAGTCCCGTACTTTTTTGCAAGCCATTAAGGGTTGCCTCGACACTGATGGTTTTTCCGATTGTCGTATACGGGTTTGAAAGCACTAGCAGGCTTCCGATTTCCGCTTTTTCCTCGTTTAACTTGATATTTGTCCAACCGGTTTCCCACCAGAAATATTTTCCATTCTTACGTGCTTTGATGGTGACGTATACATGAGCTGACCCCATTGCATTAACCCGGAAAACC
>JBDRNN010000006.1:0-3122 GCA_043811145.1 Candidatus Bathyarchaeota archaeon | reverse complement strand
GCACTGATTTACATGCTTCTCCAGCAGTTGGAGATGGAATGGTCTTTGTCGCGACAAATAAGCAGAATTACTATGGGGTAAATGTCACAACTGGTGATATTGAATGGAAATATGTTACCACTGAGGGCACAGAAGGTATAGGAGGATACTTGGTTGCTTCTATGGGCTATCATGATGGCGAACTCTACATCATTGACATGTTCTTCATAACAGCGCTTGACGCTAATACGGGAGAAGTTGTTTGGAAAAGCTGGATAGGAACAGAATTATACACTAGCCCAACCTATGCTGACGACAAAGTTTATGTTACCACAGACAGGCGTTTCGTTTATGTTCTTAATGCCACAAATGGAGCTAGGCTCGCATTTTTTGAGACTGGCTCTAACTCTTGGTCAGCACCCTCAGTTTATGAGGGAAGGCTATACTTTGGAAGCAATGATAACAATGTTTACTGTCTTGACGATTATCCAGTGATGAACGGTAAAATTTTCACTAAATTAGACAAAGATCAAGTTGCTAAAGGTGAAGTTGTTACAGGTCATGGTCATCTTACTCCGGGAATTGCCCAAGTACCTATAACAGTATCTTTCTTAAAGCCCGATGGCACTGTAGACAGCATGCAAGTTGCGGCCCAAAAGGATGGCGCATTCAGTTTTAACTATACACCCGATGTTGTTGGCGAATGGACTGTCTCCATCCGGTGTTCAGGAGCAACATACATCATGGAAAGTGTGGAGTTATCTCTCAATGTGGTTATACCTCAACAGCAAACAGCCGAGCCCGAGCAAACATCACCTGAGCATGAGCAATCAACACGGTCACAAGATTCAATTACATCAATAGGGTATGCAGCTTTAGCAACGGTTTTAGGAACCGTAGCAGTAATTGTAATAATTGCTTATCTTTTCATTAGGAAAAGGAATAAAAGTTCACCTATTCTGATCAGCGACTGAGACTATGAAAAGATAGGTTAAAATAAGCGGTTTGATGCTTCAGAATAGACTTTTAACATTTTTTGGGCACAATTATCCCAGGAAAAATTTTTTTTAACGAATTCTCGACCAGAACGCCCCATCTTTTCGCGTAAAGATACATTTGAAAGAAGATAGGAAATAGCGTCGGCTAATTCATAACTGTCGGGTTTAACTAGCAGCCCGGTTTCTTTGTTTTTTATGACTTCCTTGATTGCGCCAACATTAAAGGCGACAACTGGCTTAGCCGTTGCTTGAGCCTCCAGCAGTGAGATACCTTGACCTTCCTGTATTGAAGGTGAAACAAAAATATCAGTCCAATTGTATAGTTTGGGAAGAATATAGTCAGGAACATTACCTAAAAAGGCAAACTTATCAGAGACACCCTGCTCTTTTGAGTATGAAATCAGATTGTTTTTAAGTGGACCTTCTCCAACTATTACAAATTTTGTTTCGCTATTTTCTTTGAGAACGTGTTTGGCTGCTTCGATTAGAAAATGTAACCCTTTTCGGGGTATGAGGTTGCCAACAAAGAGTATGACATGTTTGCCTTTTCCGCCGATTCTATCCATGACGTTCTCACAATCTTCAGACGGCTTAAACCTTTGTAAATCCACCCCGTTTGGAACTATCCGTATTTTTTTTTCATCAACATTATATAATTGAACCAATTTTTGGGCTGAGTATTTGCTGACAGTAACTATCAGGCTCGCCTCTCTGGCTACTTCCTTTTCAATCTTTGCAAGATGCCACATGAAAACATTAGAGAGCATAATTCTAAAGGATGGAGACACGCCTTTTGATGATTGGATATATTCATCTGCCAGAACGCCGTGAATGGTCTGTATGAACGGTTTGCTTAGTTTCCGTTTTTTGATTGTTTTCAGGAATTTGTAACCGCTAACAGTGTGTGCTTCATAAATGTCTGCTTTGAGTCTGTCAACCATTCTGGATATGGATTGGTTGAAAACCCAGTTGTCTAGCGGATAAAGCAGGTCAGTTGAGAGACAGGGAACAAAGGTTGTTCCGTTTATAATAGTAGTTTTGTTGAAGCCTTTTTTTGTTCCGCAGTAAACTACCGTGTTAATTTCATTTGCCAATAGTTTGGCAATTTCAACTATTCGGCGTTCAACGCCTCCGAAGTAAAGGTGAGGAGGCTGCGTGTTAAAGACGGCTACTTTCAACTTCCTTTTCATGTATATGTGCCTCTATGTTTGAAGCGGTTTTTCATGCAGTTCTTTGGCAAGATTAAGTATTAAAATGAAACCGATTTTTAGGTGCACCCAATATTTAAGTTACAAGCTGAACTGTGGATTTAATGTTTATTAGCAACTTTGATAGCCAAATATGACAAAGGGGTAACCGTGAAACCATGCAAGTCAGTTTGATTCATATGCAAATCAGCGACTCGCCAGAGAAGAATATGAGAACTGCAGAGCAAATGCTGTATAAGGCGTCTGATTCAGGTTCCAAATTTATCTGTCTCCCCGAATACTTTGCTATGCCAGCTAGCCTAGAAGGCACCATACATATCGAAAAGATTGCTGAAGAGACTCGTGAACCCGCTGTTCAGCTTCTTAAACAGGTTTCGAAGGAAGTTGACGCTTACATTGTTGGCGGGACAATCTTCGAGAAGTTCAGGGGGGATTATTACAACACATGCCTTTTTCTCAAACAAGGAGAGATTCTGGGAAGATTCAGGAAGATGCATCTTACTGATTGGGAGAAAAAGGTCGGATTGCATGTAGGAAGTACCTTCAGGGTTTTTGAAACCGAGTTCTGCAAGGCTGGAATACTGATATGCGCTGACTTGTTTTATCCAAGAACGGTTAGAAGATTGGCTTCTTTAGGAGCTGAAGTTATTTTCTTGCCCGTGTCTGCATCGAGAACTCATCCACCCGTGAAGGGGCACCCTCTAACCACAAAAAGGGCAATAGAGCATGGGGTTTTCATCTTGAAAAACGGGAACACTAGATCAAACTCTAGAGGCGGAAACAGTGCAATAATTTCTCCGTGGGGAATCCTAAACCAAGCAAAAGACGAGATGAACACCAAAATCATCTCTGCTGACTTGGACATAGCCAAATTGAGAGAATGCATGAGAGTCACAGTCTCGAAATAAACTGTTTGACCAAACTACAAGCGAAAGAC
>JBDRNN010000005.1:0-2006 GCA_043811145.1 Candidatus Bathyarchaeota archaeon | reverse complement strand
TAAACTTTACCGAGGAACCCTTACCCCTCAGGTGGTTGGGATTCGAAACTTTGAGAGAGATTCTTACCTCCTTCAAAGACTTTTCGCCCAACTTATGTTACTCCCGGCAGGATCCTCATTGCTGAAAGGTCCACACCTCCTTTAAGAAGTGCTTCTGCCCTAACAGCACGCCTCCCTACTAACTATGATCTTAGATCAAAGCTCTATGGTATCGGCAAACAGTTTAGCCCCGTCCATTTTGAGCGCTCAAAATCTCAATGGGTCCGCTGTTACGCGTTGTTTAAATGGTGGCTGCTTCTAAGCCTACATCCCCACTGTCTAAGACTTTAAACTACCTTCACTAACACTTAACTGTTATTTAGGGACCTTAACCATAGTTTGGGTTGTTCCCCTCTCGGATACCAAAATTACTCCGGTACCCTCACTCCTGTTCATGCGCTGGTGCATTTGGAGTTTGACAAGATAACCCGAGGTCTCCCTCGTTAATTATCTAATCAGTAGCTCTACCTCACCAGCCACTTAGAACAAGGCTGTACTAACATACATTTCGGGAGGAACCCGCTATCACCAGATTCGATTGGCTTTTGGTGTTCTTAGAACAACAACTAACAATATGTTATTCCAGAATTTCACCCCTAGACCCAGGTCACTCCAAAGGTTTGGACCATTACGGATATCGGGCCTCGAATGAGCTTTCGCTCACCTTCACCCTGCCCAGGCCTAGATCATCTGGCTTCAGGTCTTAAGCCAGTGACTCACGCGCTTTCACACTCGCTTTCGCTGCGGCTTTCGCCTTGCCACTAGCATAAACTCCCTGCCCCGTTTTTCGAAACGGACGTTGGATTAGCTTTCTGCCTAACAGAAAACCTTACCCAACTATCTATACCTAACTAGTTTCACGTTCTTTTCATTGCCTGTTACGGCTGCTTTTCTATTTTAAGGACATATCAGCTGAAATTAATTTTTCAAACTTATCTTTTTTCTGGCCTCTGAATATACCAAGAGAAAAAACTTTTCTTGTTTCCTTTCTAGATGTTGTCAATATTTTATTATTATAAATATGAAAATTTACACCAAATTCTTTGTATGTGTTAGCAACACTCTTTAAAAGAGGTTTGCTATTGGAACTAAGCCCAGTCATCACAACTCTTCCACTGACTGTGGAATGACCATCAAAATTAATGGTTTCTTTAGCAAATTCTAATTTTAAATTTAATCTCTGTTTTTTTGAAATGGTTGTCAACAATCTTTCATCATCCATAGCAATTGCTTTTGGCTCGTCCACTGTGTATGTTTTTTTGCCTATCGGAAAGTCAAATATCTGCACAAAATATCTTGCTAATACCTGTCTATTTGTCCACACATACGACATATTTCCTTTCTGTTCTATTGTTAGACGTATACCAAACAACTCATTTACCCAATTCACAACTTCTTTTATATTTTCTTTTTCCTTATCACCAATATCCCATCTCGCTGATAAAGGACCATTACGAGCTGTTGGGTACAATGAACCATCTGCTGCATGCGCACCACACAGTCTCGCAAGAGTAGGTGTTAGGTAGATGGCAGCGTTGACTTTTGTACCAGTTCTACCACACTGCAAATACCGTACTTCTCTAACAACGTCTCTATGCACATCGGAATGAACTAGATTTAGTGTTTTCAATAGTTTTCTAAATGCCCATATTGATATAGGATGCCCTTCAATATATTTCCTGTTGAATCCCCTCCAGCTCCAAACAGAATTTATATTTACTTTAAAGAAATCCCTAGCAAGTTGCCTATATGTAATCCCTGTTTTTTTGATTAGCTTGGTACATAACTCATCAAACATTTGATTGAGTTTTGTACCACCAATTACTCGAATTGAAGACTTCTCTGTGTCATTTTCATGATGTAATCTCAGTATATCTATTAGAGGCCAGCTCATATTAGTACCATATAATATTATATACAGTACTAGTATTTATAAGTTTCACACCAACTGATACATTTTCCTTCGC
>JBDRNN010000004.1:0-2376 GCA_043811145.1 Candidatus Bathyarchaeota archaeon | reverse complement strand
GGAAGCGGCAAATAAGGCTCTCATTGCAGGGGTAATAATTTCTGTATCAACAGTTTCCGCCGGCGCCGGCATCAGTTACAGTGGGTCATCGTTGATTGCTGCGACAGCCGAAAAACCTGAAACGTTTTCTTCCAACGTAATAGGAGTGGTCTTATCCGAGGCTCTCGCAATTTATGGTCTATTGATATCGTTCATGATTATCGGTCAGATATAGTAACCGTTTGGCGATTGGATGTTATCCCGTGAACGATCAGATGAAGCATTACAAGCAGTATGAAAGAATCATGAAAATGGAGCTTGAGCAGTCAGCAGTTAAAACTTCTGAATATCAAAGTTTTTCTGAACTTTATCCCCATATAGCGGAGTCGATCCGATTAAAAAGGAAAATAGAAAGACTGACCAACATATTGAAATCTGAGAAACATAGCGAGTCAGAATTCAAGATAAAAAGAGAAATAACTGTAACCAAGTCCAAGTTGAGAAAAAATAACTTACTTAAACGCTTACACGGGGAAAGTAAACAAGAAGCCATTTTCCGCAGAAAGTTCAAACGTAGCGTCTCGAAAATGCGGTATTCATTGTTCGCCAAGAAATGCCGGACGATTTTAGGTCGACCTATCAGAAATTTCCAGAGAAAGCTCAGCAGGTCGATGCACAAAAATCTTCCTCCCTCTCTCTTTAACTTAAGGGAGCTGGATGTTTCAGAGAATGGTTTGGCGCTTAAGGAATGGCTTCAAGAAAAACGCAACGAACTTCGATAACGTTCAACGACAATTATCTTTGAACTATCAGCAATTTCTTCACTCTATCCGGAGCGATTCCGGCTTCAGCCCCTCGTATAATGGCTCTTAGATTTTTTACTTCAAACCATTTCAGGTTCAAGAAGGCTAACAGTAATCCAATATTGAAGAATGGTGTGTACCTTTTTAGCATTCTTAAATTGGTTTCTAACAGTCCCATGTCGAGAATCGTCTCAAGTGTTGTCAGAGAGGTTACATGTAACTCTTGAAGTTCTGTGAAGATATACTGGTGATCTCTTGCCATTGAACGTTTAGCCGATTCAACTAAAGAATTAATGGTTGACTGCATATCTAAACCCGTCATGGCTTCTTCTAACTCTTTTTCACCGAGCACTTCTGATACTGGAATAAGGTATCGCCTTATCTGAATCTCTCCGATTCCCATTGCTTTGCATCTAAGAATGGTTTTGACGTTTACAGAGTCTATCTCTAATCCAATAACTGTCCTTGCAATCTTCTTGTCCAAACCCCTGAACTTTCCAGTAGCCCTCCAAATCTTATGGTAAACATGCCTGTCAAGGGCAACCTCAAGAAGATAGAAATTTTTCTCTTCCATGTAAACTGCAAACGCTTTTTCCAGCACTGACCCATATTCCATGTCTGAGAGAGAATCAATAACATCAGTAATATTCTCAGAATTATCCAAAATTTTTCTGCATCTAGCCTCATCCAGTCTTCCCACGGGAATGATATACTTCATGGCTTCTTCCAAAGGAAGTTCAGCTTCTTTAGCCCTGAGAAATGCTTTCACGCAGTTCACTTCAAACTTCATCAATAATGCAGACAGCAGTAAACGAACATCTTTGGGGGATAATTCCTTGATATCCTCACATGTTTTTATGAAATTCTGTAGGAGAGCATCTTCCAAAGAAATGGAGCTGAGCTCCTTTGTTCTAACTTCAGAGATTTCTGCTCTATAGGGTGTGTTTTCTAACACTGAAGAAATATGATGGAGACTCATGCCCACCAAGTTAGTTATTTTCTTTGGCTCCATGAGCTTGAGCTTGTCAACCGTAAGTCTAGGCATTACCCGTTTATACTTCCACGCACACATCAAGAGACCACCATCATTTTTTATGCCCTACTCAAGAATGTTTCAAGGCTCGTTCTTTTCGTTTTCTTTGCAGAACTCTTACTCTAATTGCGTCCTGCCGTTCAGTCTCTTCAAGAATCAATTCGATATACCGAAGTGTAGCATCTAGTTCTGGCAAAATCTTAAACTGGAGCCTATTCATTTGCCGTTTCTTTGTGGCAATAACTTCGAGGAGTATTTTCACAGATTCTTGTATTTCCGCAAGCTTAACTACGTCATAGAGTGCATCCTTGATTTTTGAAGATGACTCATCTAAACTAGCTGGAGTATCTAATGGATTGAAGCGCGGTCCAGAACTTCGTGTTCCTTCAGCAAGTTTAAAAACAGGAAACAGCAGTCCGAGAACTCCCTTCTTGGTTTCTTCGGAAATCTTATAGTCGATCGGTTGAGCAACTAGTGAAGCTTCCTCAATTCTTTTTGAACCAGAGATCATTTCAGCTTCGACAAAAAGGTTGTAGGCTTCTCTTAGTGTTGCATACATTT
>JBDRNN010000003.1:0-2190 GCA_043811145.1 Candidatus Bathyarchaeota archaeon | reverse complement strand
TATTTCTTCCCGTAGTAAGTAACGATAGAAGGAGCGGATAGCCGATAGCTTACGGGCAATGCTTGCCTTGACAAAGCCCTGCTCCATCAGCTCGGACAGGTAATCACGCAGGGTATACCTATCTACCTCTTTCAGTGAAACAATCTCTTTGTCCCTGAGGAACTGGAAGAAGCCCAGCAAATCAGTAGTATAATTGCGCACCGTGTAGTGCGAGGCATTCCGCTCCGCCTCAAGGTAGTTTATGTATTTATTAAAAACTGCTTGCACAACTTAACTTTACTAGGTTTCTTGTATCGTTAGCAAGTGCGTTTATCCTTATTATTTGGACAGTACTAGTTCAGACTCCACTTGTGATTCTTGCTTACCTTTGGTTTTTCTTTTCTTCATGCGCTCGGCGTGAAATCTAATCATCCGGTCAAGCTGGTCATACATTTCTTCAGATGAATCACTTTCATTCCGAGCGAAGCAGGCAGCGATGGCTCTAAACACGACGATTTCCGTACAATCCTCACGTATACCTTGCTCATAAGCAGGATGGTCAAAAATTAACAAGGATAAGTGATTCAAGAGGTCTTATATCGCACTCAGGCCAATCCACACCTAAAGCACGCATTTTTATCTCGTAGTTTTGATTATTAAAACGTAAACGCCCTGAACCAAGAATTGCTTTTATCTCTTTCATAAGCTCAGGGGATATGGGTAGGTGGTCTCGATGTCTTCCCAACCGCCTTTTAGTTTCAATTTGTAGGTCGGGGCGCATTACTTTTTGCCCGTTTTCATCCTCCCGCCCTCTTACTAGGCTGTCCTGTCTAGCTTTGCGCTTCAAGAGTTCATCGTAAGCATTGAAATCTTCGGCAACCTGTTTTATAGCCTCTGAAACTTTTGCTTTTTTCTCAGCTTCTTCCTGCGCTTGGCGGTTTTTCTCTTCTTCTCTACAAATACCCTTGATTAGTTCGGTCATATAATTAGAGTAGGCTACATATTTTGGGTGAGTCTCAACAAAACCCTCCCTATCTGTTTTAATAACTGGCATTTCATCACTTCCATCTTCTGGATCAAAGCTATCAACTTCTACTGAACCAGCTATCAAATCACCAATGTGGTATGTGAAAGATGTAGGTGATGAGCCAAAGAAGCTAGGTTCTCCAACGACACGACCTCTCACTTTAGTAAAAACTCCTGGTGTTCTGAGCATCTTTCTGGCTATAAGTATCTCTCCAACAATATGACCACAGATAGGGTCTATATGGTCTACAGGAATTTTTCTGCGAGCGGGAATGTCTTTTGGCTCGCAGGGGTGACCGTTTATCATTACCCTAAAATTTTCACCTAGAGGTAGTTCTTGAGCCAGGTAAGCCACCACTTTATCTAGGTCTATCTTGCCACATTCTGGCCGGAGTTTCCTTAGCGTTATCGTAGTTCCACTACTTTCACCCTTGGCATCAAACTCTTTCAACTCCATTGAAGCTCGGTCTAGGACAGACTCTTTTAGCTTCCCCATCTTGTCAGCCTTTTCAAGCTCATCTCGGTCTATACAAAACTCAAAAGCCTTTTCATTTTTGACCGTCCTAACTTCTATTCTCTTTGCAATACCAAAACCAGCAAGTTTGCCAATTCCCTTGTTGCCGATAGGGAGGCGGTGGAAAACAGGGGTGCGTTTAGTAACTCGCTTTTGTCCTGATCCCAAGAACATATATGCTTCACGAATATCCCGCTCATCCATTCCCTCACCATTATCTTGGATGACAATCTTGTCTTCCCATTTATCTCCGAAGACAGCACGAACAAGTTTTTCCTCGGGAACAAGTCCTGACCCAGCCTTAATGTCAACGGTTACATAACTAGCATCAGCATCATACCCATTGACTACAAGCTCACTAATAGCCTTAGGATACTTACTATACATACTGAGACCAAAATGGTCTAGCATTCTCGTTGCTGTGATAAACTTTAAATCGCGTAACTTGCGACCTTCAAGGTCATTTTTTGCCTCTTTCATTTTTATCCCCCCTGTTTTTTATAGCTTAAACTTTTCTTGTTTATGAGAGTTGAATTTTGCTCTGACTTCTCTAAGCTGTTTGTTGATAGCCAAGAAGATTTTGTCTATATCTTCTTCTGAATAGCTATATATCTGCTTATTAGAGCAATTACCTAGTATTCTCAGTTTATTAAAGATAGCATTGGTTCTTG
>JBDRNN010000002.1:0-2314 GCA_043811145.1 Candidatus Bathyarchaeota archaeon | reverse complement strand
GTGAAGGATTCAAAAACAAAAAAAGTACATGAGGAAAAAGTTTGAGCAAGCAAGACTACAATACAAAAATCTCTACATTTTCCTGACCAACTCCACGCTGAAAAAAAGCTACGAGCAACTCCTGCCAGACGTACCAGTCATCACACGAACACAACTCCCAAAATTCATTCTGACCCAAACAAAAGGTAAGTAACTACCATTGTGGACTTTAGGGTCAGAACCTGCAAGACAGGGCGTGTGTTGCCTGAATCTGGGTCAGAATTGGGTCAGAATGCCTTCGACGATACGTGCTGAACGAATTTTCTGATGGTTATTTCTATTACGCCTACTGCATTGGCTACGTCACGTTGGGTTCGGGGTTCATTATTCTTTTTTGATGCAAGGTACAATACTCCTGCTATGACTGTTTCTGGTCTTTTTCCACTGGTCAATCCGCATTCTTTTAGTTTGGTCATCATTTCTATTGCAAGAGTTTTAGTCTGATGTGAGAGTTGTAGTTTTGATGCGAAACGTGGAATGAGATCATACGGATCGATTGGTTCCATGTGAAGTTCTAGTTCCTTTTTGAGTAGCCTGAATGCGCTTAAGACTTTTTTCTTGGTTAAGCTGGTGTGGATAGTTAACTCTAGTAACGTCTTAGGCACGCCATGTATGATACAGGCACTATACACGCATGCGTATGCGAGGCTGATAAAATCTCTGCCAACTGCGAGATCTTGTGTCATTGATCTTTTAAAGAGCATTTTTGCTTCATCAACCACCCTATCAGAGAGGGAGAGTTTTCCTCCCAGAGCTTCAATGCGATTATTACCATACCTGAGGTTCTTCTCTTTGGTTGATAAGAGCCAGGAGTGCTTGACTATTCTGCCATGTATTTCTTTAGTTCCAGCACAGGCTAGGAAGGGGTGGCTTGCATTTTTCTTGGCAGGTTCACTCATGTATTCTTCATGGCTTACGAGATTATCTTCAATGACCAGCCCGCAATCTCTGCAGATGGTTTCTCCCAGTTGTTGATTGAAGCCTATTTCGCTACTTCCACATTCAGGGCATTTTAGCAAGTGCATTATTCTTCTCCTATGAAATACATCAGGACAGGAATTACGTTCTCCTTTTCCAGTTCTTTGATACGCTGAGCTAGTTTAGTCCCTGATAAGCACAGTTCCATTATGTAGAGTACTTCTTTTCTGTCATCGAAGAGATCTCTAATAGGCTTTTTCACGTCTATACGTCTTCTACGGTCATTGTAAAAGACTCTTCCCTTGACAGATATTATCTTATTTGAAGTACTAATAGGTTTTGTGATTATCACTTGTCTAGCCCTCCCCCGAAGGAATTATTTTATGATTGGTAAAAACAAACACAGCAAAAAAGCATTGGTGTTGACCTCCTGACCTCCCCCGTCCGAACGGGTTGTCGCTTGATCAACGCTTGTGGTTTTTAGGTTCCAATCGAGCCCAGCTAGAGTTGTGACTAACATAATCATAGAAATCTCTTGTTTTCATAGTTCGGACGTTAGTCATACATATTACCTTGTAAGTAGTGAAGTCGCCATAGTATATAAATGCATACTATCAAATATTGGAAATATTCCGAAAAACTTTATATTGCCAAAAGAATAAATTATGCTATGTTCGAAAAAATTGAGTCTGCAAGGAATAAATACAAACCAAAAAAGATCAAGTATCTTTTAGTTGCTGAAGCTCCTCCAAAAATCGAGTCAAATAGATTCTTCTATTTCGAGAACATTAGGAGAGGAGATAGTTTATTTCTTGAAACTATGAAAGTAGTGTACCCAAAACAATTTATTGATGTAAAATATGTCAGGGATAAAAAAACAACATTCTTAGAACAATTTAAACGTGACGGATTTTACTTAATAGATTCAGTTGATCACCCCATTAATGGAACCTCTTCTCAAAAAAAGAAAGAAATTCAAAAAAACTTACCTCAACTTAGTGAGAAAATTGTGAAATTAGCAAATGAGGAAACAAAAGTAATTCTCATATCTGCCACAGTATATGAAGTGTGCTATGATTACTTGAAAAAAAAGGGTATAAACGTAAGCAATATAGAAATGATTGATTTCCCTGGCAGTGGAGGTCAAAAAAAGTACAGAGAAAAAATTGAAAAAATATTAGCGCAATAAGTCCTCAAAATATTCCTTCTTCTTAGGGTATTCCCTGATCATCTTCTCAACCACTGCCTGTTTAATAAATGTGGAAATAGAGATGCTATCATTGGCTTGCACCACTAATTCATTCCAAAGCTTATTAGGGCAAAAAAAGCTTCTTCGCTCCCCACGTAACAGTGCTAT
>JBDRNN010000001.1:0-6332 GCA_043811145.1 Candidatus Bathyarchaeota archaeon | reverse complement strand
CTCTTCAAAAATAAAAACTGGGGTATTGTTGCAGAGGAACATGGGTACACCGACAAAGAACGATTGAGGTCCATGTTAGAATGGAAAATTCAGCAAATGGCTAAACTCAGACGGTTAAAGTTTGGACCAATATCTTACAGGATAGAGTCTCTACGTATTCCTTGGTATAATAACGGCTGTGTTCTCTCTACGCTTGTTTTCATGGATAAAATTAAAAACAAAAGTGAACCAACGAAACGTTAAAATTCAGCTTTTTAACGTTTTTTCGCCATTTTACTGGATAATTTCAATTTTAGTGCGTAACAAAGGCTTAATATGCTATTCACTTTCATGAAAATTGAAGCTAATGAACCAAAGACTTGCTCTGGGAATTTCTTTCCTTTTAATATTCTCTTTAATTTTTACCTTAATGCCCATTCAAGCACAGCAGGCTTACACTCCGAACGAACTTGTTTTGAATGTTTATACTGATGGAGTTGTTGGAGTTGAATACAATGTTGAGCTGGATATAACCTATCCACGGGTGGAGGTACCGCTCTTTGGAGTAATATATGAAAATCTTTTGGTTGGAGATCAAGACGGAATTCCGCTTGATTATTCTTCCATCGAAAATGGGATAAACATTGACACTTTAGGGGCAAGCTCTGCAACAATCATCTATCTTACTTCTGATCTAACGAGTAAGTCAGCTAGAACTTGGACCCTGGCTTTGAACCGCCCCATAAACTCAAGCATAGTTTTGCCAGAGGAGGCAACCGTCGTCAGCCTAAACCAGGTGCCCGTAGCTATCAGGAGCATTGATGGGAAATCATTACTGATCATGCCAGCAGGATATCAAGAAATAACATATGTGATAGGAATTGTTGGAACTAGGGAAAGTGCTCTGGCTCTTATTAATGATGCAGAAGCAAAAATCGAAGATTTAAAAGCCAACAACATAATTGTAGCCGACGCTGAAGCTAAGCTCCAAGAAGCAAAACAATTTTTTAATCTTGAACAATATGCTGAGGCTGAAGAACTAGCAACACAGGCAAAAGAACTTGCCATCCAAGCCTAGCAGGGTCTTAATGTTTATAAATAACATTTAGCTACAAAAACAGACAATATTTCTCACTATTTGATTAGCGGATGATTGGTCTTGGTAATATTATCTGATGTTGTAATTTCAGGCAGCGTCTTAATGATGGTTTGGGGGGTACTTTAGTATTCTCCATGCTTGCAGGTTTCGGCTTCCTTGAGGCGGGAACCTTAAGGAGAAAGAACATCTCGAGCGCGTTTGCCAAGATCGGTGTAAACATAGCGATAGTGAGTTTCGTCTACTTCTTTGTGGGATACCTAATCGCTTACGGGATATGGCTACCTGCATTTCCGGCCGCTTTGTATGGAACAGAAGGATCGTATCAGGGGGGGGCACTTCTTTTATCTCCTCACCTTCACTGCCGCAGCAGGAGCCATTGTATCTGGTGGCGTAGCGGAAAGGATGCGAATACGTGCCTTCATGATAATACTGGTATTTTTTCTTGGTCTCATCTATCCAACCTTCGAAAATTGGACATGAGGCGGAGGCTGGCCAGCTCAGCTTGGCTACCATGACTATGCTGGCTCGGGGGTAACTCATGGAATAGCTGGTTTCTTTGGTCTTATGGCCATTATAATACTCGGTCCTAGAATCGGCTTAGTAAAAAACGGACGAATAGTTCCTCCTCCTCCAAATAATATCGCTTATGTGGCATTGGGTTCCTTTTTCCTCGCAGTTGGATGGTTCGGTTTTAATGTTGGCAGTGCCCTAAAATTTCCCCCCCATATTCAAGGATTGGTTGCCGTCAATACCATCGTAGCTATCGCTGCAGGAGGACTGGTCGCGGGGATTCTCTCTAAATGGGATACACCAACTTTATTCAACGGCTTCCTAGTTGGTGCAATCGCGGTAACTGCTGGGAGCGATGTCGTACATCCCTTAGCTGCCATGCTAATCGGTGGAATTGGGGGAGCAATATTTATCTGCGGTTCAAGGTTTGCCTATCGCCATAAGATAGATGACCCACTGGGTATCTGGCCTATGCATGGACTTGGAGGGATCTGGGGCGTCTTTGCCGTCGGTATATTCGGCTTGACGGAGCTCGGAGGATTAGGGGGCGTGAATCTTGTGGCGAATCTAATCGGAATTGGAATCATCGTGACGTTGACGATGGGAACTATGGCAGCAATATGTCTAGTTCTAATAAAGGTGGGTCTCTTCCGAGTTTCACCAGAGGAAGAAGAGATCGGTCTCGATAGGGTAGAACATCATTTGCCAGCTGAGGCTGAGTTCGAACCTGCAGTCAGAGAAATATTAAAAAAGATGATCGAAGAAGGCGCCTTAGAAGAAACACGTGACAGAAAGAAGTCTAAGTAGAGGAAATATGTTAAACAACTGAATCTTCAAAGCTGATAGCCGAGTTCAACAGTCTGTTCCAGAAACATATCAACCTAGACGCTATTGATAGGATTGCGGGGCATATACGCAAACTAGCTGGGTAGGCTACCCGCCGTCATTTATTATCCTAATTGTTTTCTATTTTGCCGGTTCCTGTTTTCTGCGTTCTTCTTCCTCTTGATCTATGAGTACGTAGCCTTAATATGCCTACGTGCTCTATCTAAATCAAGGTGTGTTTTAATGATAAAAGAACAATCAGAAAGTTTTGCGGAAAGTTTTGCGCAAATTATCGAGAAACTAGCCGGTAAAGAATCAGACTTGGAAATAGTTTTCAAGGACCTAGCAGTGGAAGCGGCTGGACTGAGATCGACGCTGAACGGCAAAATTTCATTCAACGTCAAATATTACACTAAAGAAAAAGCTTGACATCCATAACACTTTTTCAGTCGATGAAACCATGCAGATACCCAGTTGGTTTCTCCAACTTTTGAGATCAGGAAGAGTTAGCGTTCTCAGAGATGGGAAAAAAATTTTTCGGTTGAATATAGCAGAGAAAGTGATTGATGTCGATCTCGAGGAGTTAGGTTTCGTAAAGGAATTACTGAAAATAAGCGCCGAACCAGAAGAAAGATCTATCCTGAAAATGCTTAAGGAACAGAAGAGCTTTGCTGAAAATTTGAAGAAAGACGGGCTTACACTGACAGTGTCTCGCAACGGTAGGGCAGTACTCAAGTTGGGCGCTGATGCGAATCCGAGTTTAACACGGTTATTAACGTTTAGTAAAGCGATCGAGATCACGAGTATGGGCAAACTTATCCAGATAGTCAAAGAACTAAGATAGTCTTGCTGAGTCATGAGACTCAATTTACGGTTTATTTAAGCCCTAATCATCTTACGGTAATATGGTTATATGGCATAACGTTTATAAAAAATATGGTTGTATGGTATTATGGTCATTCGGTTGCCAAAACGTAAGACAACAATCTTGATTGACGATAAAATCTGGAAACGCCTTTTATCCTTTACAATACAGAAACATGGGACCGCAAAAAAGACTAGTGAAGAGATAGAGAAAGCGGTAGAAGAACATTTGGCAAATCCAAAAAAACATGAAAGCAAACGTAAACGTACACGCGCTAATAGTGAAAATTTAAAACAATTTCAAGAATCAGAGAAAACATTTCGCGCACGCTAAACTAGTTTCATCACTATATTTTTGTTTATACACATCAAGGCACTCACTTCCTTGCATGAAAGTAACTTAAGGAGAATCAATTTTCGATCCATATTTCATCAATATCTTTGTAATTTCTGGATGCATTACTTCCGCCGGAGGATTTACACCATTTTTTATCATTTCCCTGATTTTTGTCATACTTATTTTGATGTGATCTTTGACGTTGTGTCTACAAGTTTTCTCAGTTACTATATTGGAACAGCTTCTGCAATAGAACGATTCCTTAAACAATATTGGTTCAATGCCCAGGTCTAGGTCCTTGAAGGCTTTGTGAGCTCCGTACGGGTCGTAGTAGTTTTCTACGCCTGCTATGTCTCGTCCAACAATGAAATGTGTGCAACCATAATTTTTTCTTACTATAGCCAGAAAAATTGCTCCTTTTGGACCAGCATATCTCATGGCTATTGAAAGGGGAGAAAGAACAACTCTATCTTTGGGATAGTAGTTGTCTAGCAGAAACTGATAAGTTTCGATGATAGCCTCTGGTGGGAAATCACCCTTCTTTAATTCTCCTACTGCAGGGTGAATGAAAATTCCGTTAACAATTTCAAGTGTGCATCTTTGGAGATATTCATGGGCCACGTGTGGCGGATTCCTAGTCTGATATGCAGCTATTGTCTTCCATTTCCTTCTTTTGAATATTTGTCGAGTTTCCAGAGGTGTTAGCTCAGGTATGGCTAAGTGAGTCTTTAGGTCTTGAATGTAATCGATTTCTCCCGCCAATAGGATATTACTTAGATTATTATGGAGTTTAGCTACGTCGGGATGTTTCAGATCTAGAGTTCCATATACGTGCCGTGCCAACTCCTTCTTATCGTAGTTGAATTTTTCTTCCAAGTGCAATATGGCGATAGGCTTTTTATCATGGATTAGTGCGATGTCGTCTCCTTCTTTGAGTTTTTTCACAATTATTTTATTCTCTTCGTTATTTGGAGATAGAACAATGGGTATGGTCCAGCAAAGTCCATTTGAGAGTTTTCCTTTGTATACTACCGCCTCATAATCGTCTCTTCCCATGAAGCCTTTGAGGGGGCTAAAAGCACCAATCGCTATCTTTTCAATATCTAATTTGGTACTGTTATTCAAACTAAGGCGAGGCATCTCGTGCGCTTCTTCAATTATCCTACATCTAGTTTCGCCAATCAGAACTTTGCTGACTAGTTTTCCTCCGTAAGGTTCAGAAACCATCTTGACACCTTTCGACTTTTGTGTTATTAGCCAGATTTGTCTCCCTCAACTCGGTGATGCAAACCACACTCTTTAGCATCGCCCTTTTCCCACCACCATCTGCCTGCCCGCCAGTCTTCTCCAGGTTTAACCGGTCGTGTGCAGGGGGCACAACCGATACTTGGGTACCCGAGATCGTGTAACCGGTTGTAGGGTAGTTTATTATCTTTAACATAACGTAAAACCATGTCCCATGTCCAATCTGCCAATGGATTTATCTTCAGTATTCCTCCATGCGCATGATCTATCGCTACTTTGCTAATAGATGTCCGGGTGGAAAATTGTTCTCTTCTTAGGCCAGTGATCCATGCATCTAGGTTGGAGATGGCCCTATTCAAAGGTTCTACTTTCCTAACATCGCAACACAAACAGCGTAGTTCTACTCGGTTATAGAAAAGATTCAACCCGTGTTTCTTTACCATTTCCTCTACTGTACCGGTTTCAGGGAAAAAAACTTTGATATTTATTCCATACTTCTTCCTTACTGCATCCATAGCATCGTAGGTCTCTTGGTGAAGCCTACCCGTATCGAGAGTGAAGATTCTTGCTTCGGGATTTATTTTTAGCATTTGATCTATTACCACTATATCTTCTGCTCCGAAACTAGATGCTAAGGCAATTCTCGGATGGTGTTTTTCTATGGTCCACTTCAAGATTTCTACTGAATTTTTTGTCTCAATTTTTTCAAGATCTTTATCAGAAAATTTTTCTACCAATATTTAATCACCTTACAGGATTGAAAAGCCAAGTGCCACACTTGACAAGAACATAATACCCAATAATATGAAGATTGCAGAGGTAATCGCTTTCATTTTTTTCATTGGAATAAATCTTGCGATCTTGAATCCAATTATTATACCAATGACAGTCAGTGCAAAATATGCCAACATTACGCCTATAAAGACTAAAATTGGATCAGCATATCTTGCAGCGAGAACTATTGTTGCCAGCTGTGTCTTATCTCCCAATTCAGCTACAGCGATTATGGCAAATGAAGCCAGCAACGGCGTAAAATCCAGCATTTTTATCTAAATGCTGATAATCAAACCGACTTAAGATTTTCTGTCAGGTGTATGCTTATTTTGGTGCGGGGAGAGGGATTTGAACCCTCGAACCTCTACAGGACAGGATCCTCATTCCTGCACCTTTGACCAGACTTGGCGACCCCCGCTCTGCTAGTAGTGGTAAGCTTTGTCTATAAAATAGTTTTACGCTTAAGCTTAAAATGTAACTGTTGAAAGCTTGAGCTGTTTAACTCCCCTTTGTTTAATCAGCTCTTGAGTCAGGTTTTTTATGGCTTTAATTTTTCCTGTAACAGCGATAATTTCTAGACAGTTTTCTTTGTCTATGTGAATGTGCATTGAGGAGTTTATTATTTCTTCGTATTTATGCTGGATGTCAGTGAGAGCCTCCTGCAGACCTTTGACTTCATGTTCATATATTATGGTTATG